>JAESTI010000438.1 GCA_016763665.1 Bacteroidia bacterium
AAAAAGATAAAATGTAAGGATACAACCGTCGAAATAAATAAATATCAAATCAGAATCATGTTAGATAGATTGGGAATCTCTTTTGATGTTCAATCGAACAATGAAACGCAAAATAAAATGAAGCTTGCGGAAATGAAAGCATCACATCCGAGCGAGTATCAAGGAGCATATGATTTAATCGTCATGAAGAATAATCCTTATCCTTCGCCGTCGAACACTGCTTATTATATCAACATGGCAAGGATGGTTGACGAAAAATTCGTTGATATTAAAGCCGATGTTAATATTTTTGTGGAAACCGTGAAAGAAGAGATCGCTACAGAAATGAGTGATTTAGGCTCGGAAATTTGGCAAACTTTGTCGGAAGCCATTCAAGCTGAAATCAAAGTCGCTGCACGATCTGTCATCCGTCCAGATCGCCCCCCCGATATCAGTAAATCATTCGAAATTGAAGAGATTTCCACACCTGCAACGCTTAGTCCTCTGTCAAGCGTTCAATCACACACCACGGTCGATCACGAAGCCTATGCGACCATCCTGGCGCTATCCAAGCAACGTAAAAATATCCTATTGTATGGCCCGTCAGGCTGCGGAAAAGCGCATGCGGCTCGCCAGATTTCGCTAGCGCTCGAATTGCCGTATTCATATCAAAAATGTACTCAAAATCTGACTGAATCCGTGTTTACAGCGGGCGAATTCATCAAAATTTACAAAAACGGGGGTGTATTTTTGATCAGCGAGATTGATTCTAACCCTGCTATTCTCACGTTCATTAATCACGCGATTTTGGGTGATAATTTCATTTTACCGGGGCAGCATGACGACCCGATGATTACCAAACACAAAGATTTTATTTGTATCGCTACAGCAAGGTCGTTGAATGAATTTAATGAAGGTAATATCGAGGCGTTTAGAGTTGGTATCGTGCCAATGGATTACAGTCAAGAAGTAGAAGAATTGTTAGTCGATTGCCGGGTCTTAGAGTGGGGTCGAAATATACGAAATGAAATTACGAGAAACAAATTAAGTAGGACTCTGACGACTAAATTTATGATTGATGCTAGCGACATGATGCGCTCTGAGGAATGGACTAACGACATGATACGAAATTCATATTTTGCAGACTGGTCAGCCAGTGAACGCAAGCAAATCGGATATAATGCATGAGTAGGAAGCACAAGAAAAAGCGCGACAATAACAAAGCAAAGAATGATCGCCATTGGGTTAGAAATGGTAAATCAGGAAAATCAGACAAAAAAATTAATAATCGAAAACAACGAAAAGAGGTGAAAAGTGAAACAGATAAAAGGATTGAAGACGACGATTAATAAAATTCCATTGAACCAAAAGTTAGAATCTTTAATCAGCATAAGACATGCGTTATGTCGATTAGGATTTGACATTACAATGGAAGCAAAAATAGAAACATTAAACAGTTCTATTGCGATAGATTTAGATCGCATGATTATGGAAATACGAAATGAAATTGAATCGAATGAAAGCGAGGCAATAAATTGATCATAGGGCGCATAATGATGTTAATTGAATTGCTCGAATCAATAGTTTCTAACAATTTCAACATCAACGAATGGGCAAGCGAAGAAATCACATCAACAAAAACTAGACATACTATTGATAATGATCTTTTCAAAGAACGAGCAAAACAAGGGGCTTTATGCAATACCGCCGCTTGTGTTGCTGGATGGTCAACTGTGTTACCTGGATTTCCGTTAGTTGTAGAATATACGCCAACCGGAACAGATAATAAATTTTTTGGTTATCAAGAGGCTTTTACTACATATTTTGACGTATCTAACAGTGTTTTTATAGGTATTTGTGTGCCTCTCAAAAACAAAAAATTAGGTCATTATTATTATCCTGACAGGATAACGCTTGAGGGTAAAGTTAGAGATTCTGATAATCGTTTCACTACCATAAAAATTGAGGATGCTATTATGGCTCTTAAAATTGCAATAAAAGACGATAAAAAAAAGGGGAAACAAGTATCAATCGATGAAATTTAATATCACAGTTGCCAATTCTAACCCAGTTGGTTTCTGGATGTTAATTTTTAACATCATAATAAACTAGGAGAACTAATTAATGCCGAATACACATCTACATCAAATTAAGCTGGATAGGTTTCAGCGTACAGCGGCAAAGTCAGCAATCAAAGATGGTAAGTTAAAAATCGAAGACCCAAACGATCCTCGTAGTATGTTATATGCAGGTTTGTTAGATAAACTCGCGGTTAGAGGCGGGTTAACTTTCACTGGCGCAGAAATAACGATATTGCGAAAAACAGTGAAAAGCAAAATAAACCTCGAAAGAAAAAACTTAGCAAAAGTCCACCCGATCACGGACAAAACAGCGAAAAAAGTCAACACTATCGTTGATCTTTCGCTGGCTATCGGAGGAGTTTGATATCACCTTAAAAATGAAAAAGCCGCATTAGAAAAAAGAAAGCGGCTTTTCATTTTTTAAGTAATGGGAAACAGGGAGCGATTTATCGAAGTTATATAAAAATTTTCAATTGGAGAAAAATTATATGAAAGGGAATATTCCAGGGGATAGAAAACAAGTTGTCGATTGCCATTATTGTTCTAATCCCACCACAAGAGTTTTGCAAAGTTGTTGTGAGTCTTGTTTTCAAATTGTTATGAGAATGAAAAACACGGGTATTAAAGCTATAACAAGAATGATTCAAGATATTTTTGATAAAAATGCTCAAAGATATCTATTTATCGCGATTGGACTAGATAACGATGATTTTCGAATCGATGCTAGAAAAAGTGATGTGTTGTCAGTTTATCGAGAAGGTTTTGAAACTGGCGATGGTGCGGAACATTCGTTTATTCATTGTTGGGAACGATCGCGATCAAAGAAATTAGCCGATAAGTTGTCACGCGATTATGAGGTCTCGAATGGCTAAAAAACACAAGGAGTTTGTGATGTTTAATAAAAATGGTTTAGCGATAGGAATTATAAGAGCATATAATAAAAACCATGCTTTAAAAATCGCTCAAAAGGAATATAAACCAGAAAATTATGCAGGCGGTTTTAAATATTTAGATCTCTCAGAAAATCTTAGATTAAATCGAGGTCAGATAAAAAGGCCGGTAATTTATAAAAAATTGAGATTAATTAAATGTGGAGGACATAAGAAAATTTTCAGCAAAAATTCGTTTTTATTTAGAGTTAAATAATTTTCAAAAACGAATTTTTGTGCTATATCTTTTCTAATTTATTTAAGCTAGATTCGTTTCCCCTTTCTCATCTTCTCAGTTTGAGATGAGAAAGGGGGGTGAATCTGAAGTATGCTCGATAAACAAAGGAGAATCTATATCAAAGGACAATGCAGAAACGACGGTTTTTTGACAACAGAATCGTGGTTCCTGTGTTGATCGCAGGCGTCAATTCAACGGATTTGATTGACCTCTTTAATTTCTGAAATGAAATTAAATAAACTGGGAGAGAAAAAGCAATTATGCATTATCTCATCAATGAGAAACTAATCGCTTTAAAGTGTGGCGTTGTGGAAGCGGACAAAAGCGCAGACGAATTTATATATGATACTAGCGCACCCGATAGTTTCGGACACAATGTTGCTACGATGAGGGGAATCGCGATTCAAAATGGGATTATTATTCCTGACAACTTAAGAAAATCCAAAGACATAGCTAGTCGCCTAGCGACTGAACTTATCAAACTTAAATTACCGGTTGAGGCAGAAATGACTGAAGAAAGCAGTAAAACAGAACGAGAATTGGCTCTGGAAACCGTACTTGATGGTATCGACAAGGGTTTATGTGACGAAGATATCATGTGCAACATGCTCAACGAAAAACTTACTTTTTTGCAAGTGCCCAAACTTTTCAAATCGATCATGGAAGAACAAGGCCATCGTATAACATCGAAAGATCGCGTCGAAAAAATCTATGCGATTTTGAAAAAAATGAAATTCAAACCAATAAACAAAGGTTGGCCAACCGTACAAAGAGCGTTGTTGAAAATCATCGGCGGTAAAAATGAAGACGGTGATGAAATTTCCGCTACTGTGCCAGATACGTCGGAAAAACAAGCCATTAATGTAATGAAAAAATTCTGTAAAGAGGCAGAATTAGCTTTTCCTAAGGCGCCTAGATCAGCGGCGAAAGGGAAAAGCCGTGTTTATGAATTCATGATCAATAACCCTGGCGCTACAAAAGAAGAGTTTTCTACATTTATGTTCGAGCTGAACAAAAACGAAAAAACAATTGATCGTTTTTGGGAATTTTTTCAGGTAGCAGTACAAATGGCGGAAAATTTGAACGGCCCTGCCGCATCCGCAAAAGAAGCCGCAACAACTTAACCTTCCCTGGTTAAAAAAAAAGATAACCTAACAATAATAGGTTAGGTTATCTTTTTTCTCTATACATAATAGAATGCTTTTTATGATCGCTTTCGATACTGAAACAACCGGCCTAATTAAACCCGATGCTATCAATCTAAAATTACAGCCGTACATGATTGAAATTTGTGCAATCAAATTCGACAAAAATGGGGGAATATACGGCAGATTCAACTCGCTAGTAAAATCACCTTTTCCTCTACCGGAGCTAATATCAAAACTTACTAATATCTATGATCATGATCTAGTCAACGCACCAACATTTATTCAAATTTATGATGAACTTTGCGACTTTTTTCTGGGTGAAAAAATGATTTTTGCGCACAATTGCGCGTTCGATATCGGAATATTGAAACATGAATTAATGAGAATTGACAAGCTGCTCAATTTTCCCTGGCCGCAAAAACACGTCTGTACGGTCGAGAAAAGCTTGGCAATTAACAACAAAAGACTAAAACTTGGGGCTCTGCACGAGATCGCAACCGGGAAATCCATCATAATCAATGCCCATAGGGCGGAGGCGGACGTTTTGGCCCTGATTGACTGCATCATATGGATGAAAGGCAACGGCCTTCTGTGATCAATTTGGGGGTCAGAACAGAGTATTCATTTCGCCAGACCTACGGTCATTTGAAAGATTTATTACCATTTTGTCCCGGTCAAGCGATCGGAATCGCTGACTTTAATAATACCTATGCTCACGTAAAACTTGAACAACTGGTCAAGGATAAAGATATCAAGCCAATCTATGGGATCAGGCTTGAAGTTTTGAAAGATCCAGAAGCGCGCGTCCGTGGTATTTTTGGCCCCACTTATGTGTTTTTTGCGAAGAATCAACAAGGTTTATACGAACTCAATCGATTAGTCACCATGGCATGGAAAAAGTTTTACTACCGGCCAATGATCGGTTTATCTGATATTGATGCATTGTCAGATAATGTTATTGTGATTGCTGAAAATATCGAGACCCTAGACTCGAGAATTGATTATATTGCACTGACAACTTCTACGCATAAAATGATTGCATCAATTGACTTACCAAAAGTCTATCTCCAAAATAATTTTTTCAACACCCCAGAAGATAAAGAAGTCTATCAAATAGTGGCAGGTTTTCAAAAAAGAGGCGATGGATATACCTATAAATTTGAAAACAGAACCACCCCGCAACATATATTATCGTTAGATGAATTTGACTACTTGTGGGATTGTCCAGATGCAGAACTTAATACCCATAAGATAGCTGACGAATGCAATGTGGTGCTGCCAAAAGCCCCTATTATCAAGTATGAGGGGAGTAAAACTATAGAATCAATATGTGAATCAGGCGCCATCCTGAGAGGCGTTGATATTGATAATCCTGGCGAATACAAAGACCGCTATTTACGTGAATTAAATATCATAAAAGAAAAGGCATTTGGGGATTATTTCTTGATTGTATATGACGTGGTTATCTACGCCAAAAAAACCATGTTAGTCGGACCGTCCCGTGGTTGTTTTTCTCCAAATTCTTTAGTCAGGATGGCATCAGGCAAACGAAAGGCAATACAGGATGTGATTATTGGAAACCATGTTTTCGATTCGTATGGAGTAAGACGAAGAGTTAACGATGTGTTTTCGTATGATCTTGTTAAGGAAGAAATGGTAGAAATAGAACTTGAAGATGGAACCATTTTAAAATGCACTCTTGATCATAAAATAATGACTAAAAATGGATGGATCAAAGCTGGCGATCTAACAAGTTCCGATAGTGTATATTCAATTAGTGAACTAGGGAACGAATATCCTATGTGGTTATCCAAAATGATATCCCTTGGTTGGCCGTATGACTTAGCGATAAAATGGAAGGAGTTAAATTATATAGATTTTTCAGACATTTCACGACTCGATAAACCATCGAAAAAATTTGTAAAATTAGAATGCAAAATATGCGACATGACGAAATTAGTACAACATAGAAAGTTAGTAAGTCGAAAATATTTACCAAATTCTCAATTATGCGCTGATTGTATAAATAAAGTAACTCATAGTCTAAACGAAGTTCGATTATCAAATTCAAAATCCCAACTGATAGCACAAAATAAACCAGAACAAAGGGCTCTAAATTCAATAACTGTTAGATTTTCAAAAAAAGGATTGAAAAAACATTTCGATGAATACTATATCACCCAAACATATAGAAATTTATTTCACGAGATGTATGAAAATAAATGTCAATTATGCAATGAATCCAGTTATTTAATTCATCATATCTCGCCAAATGGGGCATCCTCTCCAGATAATCTAATCCCGTTGTGTAATGCATGCCACACTGGAATTCATAACTTCCAGCATATTCGAATAAAATGGATTTTTCAAATGTACGAATTAAAAATCATCGTGTTGACAAAATTAGAGTATGAAAATGCTAAAATTGAAAAAAGTGAAATCTATAAAACGATTCAATTATTCTGGCAAAGTTTATGATTTAAGTATCGACAACACACATACTTATAACATCAATGATATATCAGTGCATAATTCATCTGCCGGATCTCTTATCTGTTATCTAATGCAAATTACAGAGGTTGACCCCCTCGAACACGGATTATTATTTGAACGTTTTATCGATCTTAACCGAGCTGATTTGCCCGACATTGACATAGATTTCCCTGACGACAAAAGAATAGGCATCATTAAATATCTATTTAAAAAATATGGTGCTGACAATGTTTGTTATATCTCAAACATCAACCAATACAAAGCGAGATCAGCGATAAATGACACGGGTATCGCGTTAGGCATGCCAAGGGCTGCGGTTCAAAATCTTAAAGATGCAATTGTCGACCGTGGTATGGGAGATGCAAGAGCGGAAGTATCAATAAAAGATACGTTGGAAACGACAGATATAGGTAAAGATTTCGTCAATAAATATCCTAATATCGTATTAGCCGAACGCATTCAAATGCACACAACGCACGCAGGAAAACACGCGGCGGGTATTATTGTTTGTAATGAAGATATTAACCAATTCGGCGGCATCAATGATCGTGAAGGTTCAGTCATGCTGAATAAATCAGGCGCTGAGTATTTAGGTTTACTTAAGATTGATTGTCTATCTTTGCGAACACTAACAGTTATACAAGATTGTGCTGATCAGATTGGTATGGCTTATTCTGATTTTTATAGTTTGCCCACTGACGATGCGAAAAGTTATCAAGTCTTTAAACACATGAATTTAGGGGGTATTTTTCAATTTGAAGGTCAGGCAATGCGTATGCTTTGCGAGTCGATGGGGGTGGAAAACTTTGATGATATTGTTTCAATAACAGCGTTAGCGAGACCTGGCCCCTTACATTCTGGCGGCGCAACAACTTTTGCTGAACGTCGCACAGGAAGACAAGCGATAGAATATACTAGCAATCACCCCATTTATATCAAACACACGAAAGACACTTTTGGCGTTATTATTTATCAGGAACAATTGATGTTCCTCTGTCGCGAAATGGGAAACATGTCATGGGAAGAAGTTTCACAAATTCGCAAAGCTGCATCAAAAACGTTAGGTAAGGAATTTTTTGATAAATATAGAGACAGTTTTTTAAAGGGCGCGAAAGAAAACAATGTTCCTGACGACGAAGCGATAGAAGTATGGGAAAGTATGCTAACATTTGGTAAATGGGGCATGAATAAGTGCCTGAAATATGACACAAAAATAAGATTAGCGTTTGGAAATCAAAAATATGGGAAATATACAGATATAAAAACCCTGTACAATGATTATATCAAACACCCTTCGCCATGGATACGGCAGCAGAAAAACAAAGGCAAAGGAATGCCGGTTTTGTTGAGTCAATGTGAAGATGATATCGTTAGGCCACAAATGGCGAAAGATATTGTTTTTTCAGGTAACAAAGATTGTTATCGTTATACGCTATCTGACGGTGAATTTTTTGAATGCCCTGCCGACCATAAATTTTTAATCAATGGGGAATGGAAAAGAATAGGGGATGCTGTTATTAATGATATGATTACTTGTGGTGATAAAAAAACTCAAGCAGTCGAACATATGAAACCTAACGTTTATTCTAAAGGTGCGACAGGTTCATATGAGGGACGTGGCTTTCAAAAAGGAATATATAACCCTGCATATTTGAATGGAAAAACAAAGTGTATCGATGATTTTAGAGAAAAAAATAAGAACAACTCTTGTGAAGACTGTTCTAAAAAAATAAAACGAATGGAAGCGCACCATAATGATTTTAATTATGGGAATGATAGACCTGACGATCTATCATGGCTTTGTTCTTCATGTCATAAAATAAGACATTATAAAAAAGAACCTTCGAAAATTCCGTATAGCGCAGGATTCCCGACATACACAAAAACATTAATTAAAATTGAATATGCAGGCAAACACCCCACATATGATATTGAAATGCCAGAACACCATAATTTTGTGCTCGCTAGTGGGCCGATCACACACAATAGCCACACGATAGCATACGGTTATATTAGTTATTGGTGCGCATATCTTAAAGCTAATCATCCGCTTGAATTCACTGTCGCCAATCTTAGACACCCAAAAGATCAAGAATCGTCCCTGCGTCTACTGAGAGAAGCCGTGCAACAACATGGATTTGAATACAAAGCAATTGACGCAGATAAATCACAACTAAACTGGTCTGTTAGTGATGGTGTGATTTTAGGTGGATTGATGATCATCGATGGAATAGGGGAGAAAAAAGCGAAAGCTATTTTGAAAGCGAGAACAGCCGAGGGTAGGTATACGCCATCGTTAGCGAAAACTTTGTTAAACCCTGTGACTCCCTTTGATACGCTATATCCTGCGTATGATCTATGGGGTCATTTCTACGATGACCCTGACAGTTGGGGCTTGCCTACACGCCCCAATTATATCAGCGAAGTGAAAGGCGATGGCTCATGGACGTTATGCGCAAAAGTAATCGAAAAAAACTTGCGTGATCTTAATGAATATAACGAGATCTTAAAAAGAGGCGGCGAGATGCTTAAGGGTAAAAGCCACACCTTAAGATTCATCATTGCCGACGACACGGAACAAATTCATTGCGGTATCAGTCGTTTTAAGTATGACGAACTTGGCGGGGATTATTTAGCCGAACAAATCGAAGAAGGGGAGACATGGTTATTGCTTAAGGGAGATACAAGTGCAGGCTGGCGATATTTTCACATCAATACGATTCATATTTTAACCGAAGAAAATAGACCCGATGATAAAAGGATATAGCTGCGCAGTGTTCGACCAACAACAAAGCAGGCAAATTTATTTTGGCATAGGTGTTGAATTTGATAATGATAAATTAACGGAAATGGTCTTAGAATTGACTATGATAAAAGGATCTTGGATGGATGGTATTATATTGGAAAAAGAAAACGGAGATTTAGAATTTCATATTTTGACCGAGGAAAATAGACCTGC
>JAESTI010000012.1 GCA_016763665.1 Bacteroidia bacterium
AAATTAGTGGAGAGACTAATAGAAGCCAAAATAGCCAACCTCACTATTGCGCAAAAGAAAAAAGCCGAAGTATGGAAGCAAAAAGGCCCTTTCCAAAAAATTGCCGATATTAAACCTGAATTAGCAGAATACACTGATGAAGGATATTTCTCGACAACCAAATACACTTATGTCATTTACCCTAAAAAACAGGATACCTTACAAAAAGTAATTCCATTTTTTGGAGGCGATGAATATTATATGAACCGCAAACCAATAGATGAAGTCACCTACCAATTTGAGTTAAACAGGCACAATTAAATGAGTAAAACCAAATACATAATTCTGTTCTTTTTACTGTTAATTTTTAAAATTTCCGGGTTGGTGTATGCACAAGGAGAACAGTTTAAGCACTATGGTGTTGAAGATGGTTTAGTGCAAGCAAATAGCTCCACAATTACCCAAGATAAAAATGGGAATTTATGGATCGGCACATGGGCGGGAATATCTAAATTCAATGGTAAAGAGTTCATCCCATATACAATTCAGGATGGGTTGGCAAGTCAATTTATTTCAACTTCTTTAGCAGATGAGCAATTTGTTTGGTTTGGGCATAAAGATGGAGGATTATCAAAATACGATATAGAAAAAAATGTGTTTGTAGAAGTAAATATAAAATATGCAACTCAATATAACGAAGTAACTAGCATCATAAAGGATGATAACAATAACTTATGGATAGGCACTCAAGGAGGAGGGATCGTTATAATTACAAAAAGTTCTTCAAAGGTGATTGTCATAACTACCGAAGAAGGTTTGTGCAATAACAATATTTATTCGCTAACAAAAGATATTAATGGTAATATATGGTGTGGTACGGAATTCGGGATATCGCTAATAAACACAAAAAAATTGTTTGCCTATTTTGAAAATCCCAATACTGATAAAAAGGTAAGTAAAAAAGAGATCATTAGCAATTTGAGTAGTGGCAATGGTATCCTATCTGGCAAGGTCACTTCTTTGCTTATTTCAAATGAAACAGAGCTTTGGATAGGTACAATGGAAAATGGATTGATTATTTGTGATCTCCAATACTATTTACAAAATGGCGATCAACTTTCAGAAAAACATTTTATTATCAGAGAAGTTAAATATCAGTTAAATAAAACCAATGGATTTCCTTCTAATAATATAACAAGGATCATTATAGATAATGAAAGTATGATTTGGGTAAGTACAATCGATAAGGGAATTATCAAGATTAATCCCCAGCATTATACGCAAACATCACCGACAGAAGATAATTTTGTTGCCATTAGAGCCTATGGTATAGCTGAAGGCTTAAGCATGAATAATATTCATGCATTATTTTGTGATCGCGAAAATAATTTATGGGCAGGAAGTTGGGTAGGGATCGATATGCTTCAAGGAGATAGGTTTGTAACATATGATACCAAAGATGGACTATCAGGTATTAATATTTCTTCCATTTATGAAGATCAATCTAAGAATATATGGATTGGAACTTTTTCAGGATTGAATATAATGTCACCAGATAAAATGAATAGCAAATTTTCTACAAATACTCTTTTCACGACACTTAGAAAAAAGCTAGATAATACAATGATCTTGGATATAGCAGAAGATAAGAATGAAAACATGTGGTTCGGTACAAATATTGGGTTGTATAAATTTAATAAACGCGAAAATACTATTGCTTTTTTAGATAAAGATGACGGCTTACCTACTAATAAAGTCAACTCATTAGAAGTTGACAACTCAATTCTTTGGATTGGAACAGATAAAGGAATTTGCAAATTGGATATAAATAAATTGACTGTGAATAGTATTTCTCTAAGTAGTAAACTTGATACAGCATATGTTGATGATATTTTAATGGATAGTAAATCCAGATTATGGATAGGGTTCATAGGTAATGGTTTAGCCGTATATGATGGGAATACTGTTCAGCAATACAACGATAAAGATGGAATTCATTCAAAACTAATTCGAGGAATTTTGGAAGACTTAAATGGAAACATTTGGATTGCATCTTTAGACAAAGGAGTTTATAGATATGCAGAGGGAAAATTCACAAGTTATGGCAAGAAAGACGGAATGCAATCTGAAACTACATATCTGATCAATTGTGATAATAATAACAATATTTGGGTGGGTACTAACTTAGGTGTTGAGAAAATCAGTGCTAACACAGGGTTAATAACTTCATATGGGAAATTGGAGGGATTCAAAGGGTTTGAATGTAACATGAATGCAACTTGTGTTGATCATTTAGGTAATGTTTGGTTCGGTACAGTATTTGGTGCAATCAAGTACAATCCTTTAGCGGATTATCAAAATGAATTGGAGCCAAAAACAAAAATAACCAGCCTCCAAGTATTCAATGAAGAAAATGAGTTTTCAAAAGATGGCATTTTTGAGCACGATAAAAATTATCTCACATTTAAATACATTGGCGTAAGCTTAACTATCCCAAAAAAAGTAAGGTATCAATACCAATTAGCTGGTTTTGATCGTAATTGGTCACCTGAAATAGATAAAACTGAAGTAACCTATTCCTTTTTGCCTCCCGGGGAATATACTTTTAATGTAAAGGCCTGCAACAATGATGGGGTTTGGAACCAAGAGCCTGCCTCTTACTCTTTTACTATCCTTACCCCCTTTTGGACGACATGGTGGTTTCTTAATTTATGTATAATTGCGGTATTCGGTGGATTTTTCTCAATATATAAGTATCGGTTGCAAAGTTTGAGAAGAACCAGATCCAGGCTTGAGGAAACCGTTAAAGAAAGAACACAAGAATTGAATGAACAAAAAGATGAATTGGAAAAACTATCCATTGTTGCAAGTAATACATTAAACAGCGTAGTAATTCTAAATGAATTGGGTGAATTTGAGTGGGCTAACAAAGCCTTTGAAAATATTACAGAGTATAGCTTAGATGCATTTATAGAAGCATACGGCAAGAATATTCTTGACTTACATGAGGATGCTAAATTGAAAACAAAGATCGCCAAGGCAATTGAGAAAAAACAACCATTGGTTTATGATGCCATCAATATTTCAAAATCGGGCAAGGAAAACTGGATGCAAACCAACCTAACTCCGATCGTTGAAAATGGTAACCTTAAAAAGATAGTGGTAATAGACACAGATATATCAGAGATGAAGAAAGCAGAATCTGATATAAAACTAAAGAACAAGGAAATTGAAGAAAAGAATAAAAAACTTTGGAAAACATCCTTAGCAGTTAATAAAGAGAAAGAAGAAGTAGAAAAAATCAAGTTAGAACTTGAAGAAAAAAACAAACACATTACCGATAGCATCAACTATGCTCAAAATATACAGGAAGCTCTATTGCCCACACCAGAGGAACTAACCAAATCATTTAAAGACCATTTTGTCCTTTTCAAACCAAAAGATATTGTAAGTGGTGATTTCTACTGGCATGGTATTGTAGAAACAGAAGAGAAAGAACATCATTTTATTGCTGCAGTAGATTGTACCGGGCATGGGGTTCCTGGGGCATTCATGAGTATGATAGGCCAT
>JAESTI010000002.1 GCA_016763665.1 Bacteroidia bacterium
ACGGTATACCCTGATTTAAATGCAATTGGTGTTCCCGGTGCAGGTCCATCCAACGGAGGAACCATGGTATACACTAAAGAATCACCATCAGCATCCAAGGCACCATGATTGTAGTTAAAAGGTTCGCCGGCACATATAAATGGAACAGGCAATGAAGTAAAAGACAGGCCATTATTACATAACCCGTTGGTATTATCAAGAGTAGATTTCACAAACAGATCATTTGAAGCCGGGCTTACCAGAGTAGTGATTTGATCATTTCTACAACAGTGGCTATAGCTTATTACCCAGTCATCACAATTTGCAGGAAAAGTATAAGTTCCTGTATAGGTATACTTTTCTACACCAGGCAACGTACCTGTTGAACTGGCACATGTACTATTTGCTAATTCTGATTGGCACAATGGTGATACTTCAACCCCTGGACCCTGCTGAGTTAAAGAAATTGTTGCATCAGCACCGCAACCGGATGGGGAAGTTACATTTAGAGTAGCAGAAGATGGAGCCGCCATTCCATCACAATCTCTATAGAAATTCATTGTAAATTCATAAGTATCGGGACCAACACACGTATAAGAAATGTCCAACCCCATGGCATGAGAAGCTCTGGCATTTTCAACTTGAGAGAATACTAATAACAATATTGTTATCAGTGAAAAACAACAAGTAAAATTCTTTATATACTTACTTCTTTTTTGAGTTGTCATTTTGGGGCTTTGCTTTCTCAAATTCAGACCTTAAAAAAATGTCATCTTTGTGGCATTTCCTTACATCCCTTTTGGCTATAAAAAACCTGCAAACAATCCTTATTTACAAATTATCAGCTTCATCTATAATTATTATCATAATATTATATTTTATTTTTCAATTTGATTAATTTTTTATTCTGCATTGATTATTTTTACTGACACCAAGTTCTAACAAATTTGGTTCTTTTTAAACCTTAAATAAATAAATACTGATAAATAATTATTATTTAATTTTAGAGAAGGATACAAATATTAAAAACATATATCACTTATATTTAATATATTAACACCAATATTAGACCTTTAGCAATATGATATAATTTAGCTAAAACTGAGGTAAATATTTATTTAGTAATAATAAATTATATATACATATGCAATAATTTAACAGATCGTTATATTATTGTTATATTTTATAAAAAAATTTAATGGTGAATATTACACAGAAAAGATTAGTTGTGGCTTTCTAGATTGGAGAATCTAAGTTCAGTTTAAAAAGTCCTGTCAGCTGGAGACCTAAAGAATTAGTTTGCCACCGGTAATAAATTAGGAAGCCTCCAGCTTGAAGTTGATTATTTAGCTAATCATGAATCCATACAGGACTAAATTCCATTTATTAATTGGGTTAGTATCAATTAAAAAATTGAATAATCAAATGTCTCTGTTTTGAGAATACTAATCAACGGCAAAATTAAATAATACTTATATTATAATAATTACCTTATTTATACATTGGTACAGATATATTTTTTATAATTACCTGTTATTCAGCATTTTAAATTAAATTAATTTTATTACTTTTGTGTTTCCACATATTGAAAACTGAGGTATTAAATGGACTCACTCGAACGAATAATTAAAAGCCTAAGTAAAGACGATACCCAAAACCTGAAGAAGTATATAATCAGAAAAAGCAAGACACTCGAAAGAAAAGACATATTGCTTTTTAACCTGATAGCTTCAGAAGATACTATACCATCCAAAGAAATAGCTGAAAAGATCTATGGCAGTTATAAAAAAGATGCTTACCACCAATTAAGAAAAGTACTTTATACTCATATAGAAGATTTTGTCCGACAACAAAATCTTGAGAATGATGAGACCTTCTTGATCATGAGGTATATTACTCTTGCCAAATACATGTTTAGCAAGAATTTAAGTAAAATTGGTTGGAAGTATCTACTAAACGCTGAAGAGCAAGCCATTAAAACCGAACAATTTGACTTATTGAACCATATATATTATATACAATTAGAAATTACCTATCGGCAAGATGCTCCTGAAATTTCTGAAATTATAGAAAAGAGAGAAGATAACTTGAGCCTTGCTACCGGGGATTCAAATTTGAACATAGTACTAAACCGATTACGATGCGATATTCGTACTAGCAGGAACAAACCTCTACCCGATCTTGATCAATTGATTGAAAAATATCTTAAAAAATACAATATCAAAACCAAAATATACCGTGAACCCAAGCTTGCTTTCTCGATCTTCTTGATACTTGCAAAGCCAATGATGGAAAGAAAAGAATATGGAAGTTTGGAACTCTTTCTCATTAAAGTGTTTAATGAACTTTGTGAAGCAGACGCATTTAAAATGCATAATCATTACCATAAATTACGAATACTACAAGTTATTATAAATGTTAAGACCAAACTAAGGAAATTCAGTGAAGCTGAGAAATTTGTAGAAATATTAAAAGGAGAACTTGATAAGTATGGGAAAAAGCATGCCAACTTGATCTTAACTTTTGCACCTCCAATTGCAGACTTATATAATTATCAGGGTAAGATTAAAGAAGCAATTGAAGTTCTTGAAGATATTATGGACAATCCGCCGTACGCATTAACTGAAATTGAAAATATTAATTACCAGGTAAACCTGGCAACACTATATTTTCAAAACAAAGATTACCTGGCGGCTCAGTTTGGCTTCCTAATGATCAAGAAATTAGATAAAATATTTGAAAAAAAGTTAGGCCATTTCCGATATCTGATCAAATGCTTAACTGACTGCATAATTCATTTCGAAGTTGGTGACAATGCCTATGTTTCAGAAAAATGTAAATACATAAAAAGGAAGTTCAAAGTACAATTGAAATCAACAGAGTATTCAAGAGAAAAGACTTTCCTCGATATCCTGACCAAACTATATAAAAAACCACAAATAGTGGGCGATGAGGATTTTCAAGATGCAGTGAATTCCTTTATTAAGCTTAAAGAATTTGATCTAGGTGAAATCGAAGTAATAAGCTTTAACGACTGGCTAAAATCAAAAATTGAGAAAAGAGAATATTATGAAGTAATGCTAGAATCGCTTAATTAAAGCCTTTCTATAATGTTAAATTTTAGAGCAGATGTACGATTTCATATTTACAATTTACGAATTTTTAATCGTAAATCTAAAATCGTAAATCGTAAATTTTGTAGTACCCCTGATTTTATGAACAGACTCTAATTGAGATGGACCAATTAAAAGAAATAGTTTGCTCCCTAAAGGACGAAGAGGTAAAGCAGGTAAAAAAGTTTATCAAAAGAAAGAGTGCGAAAAAAGATCGCAAGGACCTTTTGTTGCTTAATATACTTAGAGAAGACACAAATTACACTACGGCAGAGATTATAGAGAGGCTATATCACGGTGGTAAAATAGATGCCTACCATCAGCTAAGACGAAACCTGAATATTCACTTAGAGGATTACATTTGCCAACAAAATTTAGATGAAGATGAAGTAATGGTAATTCTAAAATATATTTTGATAGCTAATTACTTTTTCTCAACAAAACTGATCAAGGAAGCATGGAAGTATTTATTAATGGCCGAGAATAAAGCTATAGAAGGAGGGCATTTTAATTTACTTAACCATATATATTACATTCAGATTGCGAATACTTACCGCGAAAACTCCCCTGAAATTCTTGAGGTTATTAAAAAACGTGAAAAAAACTTTGACCGCGCAAACCATGATGCGCTTTCGAATATTGTCTTTAATTTATTAAGGTATGATCTTATAAGAGACGATAAAAATTTGATTAAATATGACATTGAACATCATATAAAAAAATATTTAAAGGAATATAATCTATACGCAGATGCAAAGACCAATACCC
>JAESTI010000013.1 GCA_016763665.1 Bacteroidia bacterium
CTTTATTCCTGAACAACCCGGTTTATGTGGTTATTTCAGTTGGGGTGGAGATGCAGTTGTAATTGCTAATGGTTGCGGGCTTCCCGGCGGTACAACTATTACCCATGAGTTAGGGCATTATTTCTATTTGCCTCACACATTTAGTGGCTGGGAAGGTTATGATCCAAATGGAACTGATGAACCATGGGAGGTAGAATTTGTCGATGGCTCCAACTGTACAGAAGCTGGAGATAATTTCTGCGATACTCCAGCAGATTTTGTTTCAGACAGATGGTCTTGCCCTTATGGTTTTGACAGATTAGATCCTAATGGAGATCCATTTCATCCGGATTCAAGCCTTTACATGTCTTATGCAAGTGATGCTTGTACTGACAGGTTCAGCACAGAACAAATTGCTGCTATGCTTTATACTATAGTTACTTACAGAACAGATCTGTTAAATCACCCCGATCCTGATTTCTTCGATATGTATCAGACAATTAATTCGTATCCTAAAAATTTACAATTGAACTTACCGGCTAATTATATTGTATTAAAATGGAAACCAGTTCAAGGAGCAGATGGATATAGTGTAATGGTTACAAGGTTTAATGGCTCAAAATGGAACATTGATGAAATAACTGATAGTCCATATTATGTTGCTACTAATCTTCAAGCAGGTTTCAAATATAGATGGAAAATAAAGCCTTTCTTTTATAATAACACTTGTGGAGATTACAGTGACCTAACTTATTTCTTTACTACAGATGAAATTGAACTTTCACCAGATGTGAGGATTACCAATGTTTCTGATTGTGCTGGAGGGGACGATGGATCTATTAACATTGACAGTATTGCTGGCGGTACAGCACCCTATTTTTACTCATGGTCAAATGGTAAATCGACAGCAAATAATAACGGCTTAACTGCAGGAATTTATACCTTAACTATTACTGATAGTGATACTTTAGTTCCTTTGGTTTCAATTGTTGAATACGAAATTACAGAACCCGGTATTGGAATGCAGATTGATACCACTCAGGCTTCATCAGCATCTGCAGCAGATGGTACAGCAACAGCAGAAGGGCTTGGAACAACCGACCCTGTATCTTACAACTGGTCAACAGGAGCAACAACTTCTAGTATTGAAAGTTTGAGTGCCGGTATGTATCATATTACAATTACTGATGGAAATAATTGTTCTGTTTCTGATAGTGTTGAAGTTACAGCAAACACAAATACCGGTGGCATCTTTTCAATAAATAATTACATTAAAGGCCTTACAGTTTATCCTAATCCATTAAAAGAAACTACTCAATTAAATATAGCTATGGGTAGCAATGAAACGACAATTGGAATAATCCAAATTTATGGATTTAACGGACAATTGGTTTATGAAGTTTCAAAAGAACTACACAATGGTGAGAACAGATTCTCCATTAATTTATATGATATTCATTCGGGTTTGTACTTTCTTAAATTGCAAACAGAATCAACTACTTATTTGCAGAAATTCAGTTTTGTAAAATAGAAGACAAGCTGAATTAAACAATTCAATTAACCTTGTGACATACACGATCAAACTAGAGGAAATTTTCCTTTGGATTGATCGAATATGTCTTTGTTTCCATTACCTTTGCATCACCAAAAAATAACGAATAACGAGTCATGAGTTCAGAAATTGAAAAAATAAAGTGCTTTATTATTGGATCGGGACCAGCAGGATACACCGCTGCCCTCTATGCGGCAAGAGCAAATATGTACCCTGTTTTATATCAAGGTCTTCAACCAGGTGGACAGTTAACTATTACTACAGATGTTGAGAATTATCCAGGTTATCCTGAAGGAATTATGGGACCAGAAATGATGGAAGACTTGAGAAAACAGGCTGAAAGATTTGGCACAGACATACGAATAGGCTATGTATCCAAAGTAGATTTTCAATCAGGTTCTCCTTTTAAATTAACCATTGATGAAAAAATTGAAATTGAAGCCGAAACAGTTATTATTTCTACAGGAGCAACCGCATTATACTTAGGACTGGAATCTGAACAAAGATTAAGTGGGTATGGCGTTTCAGCCTGTGCGGTTTGTGATGGGTTTTTCTATAAGGGGCAAGATGTAGCAGTTGTAGGTGCTGGAGACAGTGCTTGTGAAGAAGCAAGTTATCTTTCTAATATTTGCAGTAAAGTTACGATGCTCATCAGGCGTGATGAAATGCGAGCTTCAAAGATCATGCAGGAAAGAGTAATTAAAATTGAAAATATCGAAATTCTTTTTAATACTGAAACTGTTGAAGTACTAGGTGATAAAGCTGTTGAAGGTGTTAAGATTATCAATAATAAAACCAATGAAGAATCGGTTCTTAATGTTACCGGTTTCTTTTTAGCCATCGGTCACAAGCCAAATACGAATATTTTCAATGGCCAGATTGACATGGATGACAAAGGATACATTGTTACAAAACCTGATAGCTCTCTGACCAATATCGCTGGAGTTTTTGCTTCTGGAGATGTACAAGATACTGTTTATCGTCAGGCTGTTACTGCTGCAGGAACCGGATGTATGGCAGCACTTGATGCTGAACGGTATTTAGCCGCTAAAGAAATGGAAAGTTAGAAATTAAGCGCTTTTAACCCTCTTGCTTTTTTACTATTTTTCTTACCACACGCACTTTTAACTGGTCCACAGGAAGATGCAACAAATAAAAAAGTAGCACCAATCAGTGAATACATAATCAATCTTTTTCTATTGATTTTCATAGTTAGAATTGAATTGTTATTGATTTTTGAAGTTGAAATATTAAAGAGTATACGAAAATATCAAAAATTGGTTAGAATCTAAAACCGGTCGTGAGAGCTTATGGCTCGTACAACTTATCCTTCAGGCCTCTAGCCGACCCATAGATAGTACTGATTTTACACTTTATTTTGGCAAGATGCCTCAAGAATGGTTCAAACGAGACAGAGCCTCGCCCGATATGGACCTGACAGCCTTGCTGAAGCTTCCTTTATTCAATGTCTTGAACTTTTTGTTGCTTGGCAGTCACCTTTTGTCGTTTAACATTAAGTATCCTCTTCTTCATTTTGCCCTCAAAGAACTGGTGTATTGGGAATATCACTGCTGCTATCCCAGCATTCATAACCAGTTTATAAGCCGGTTCTCCTCCTGTCATTGATTCTATGTGAGGATCCATGTACACAAGAGCGAACTCAAATAGCAGTAGTATCGGTATGAATATAGACATTTCCACAACCCAGGCAGGCAAGGCAATGTTACCCAAAAAGAAGATGCCGATGAATAGTAATATCAATCCTATTCCAATGCCTGAATATTGCAAATTTTCATGTCTTGCTTTTTGTTCTGCATCAATTCTGACTTGTTCTTTCTTTAGTAATTTTCTTTCCGTTTCTGCTTTTTCGATTTCGTATCGGGTTGATAGTTTTTGCATTTCTTTAGATTTAGAATCGTTGACCAATGAGTCTTTTGCAACAGAATACTCCTTATAAAATTTGAGTGTAGTCTTATAATCGTCCTTACTTTCATAATACTCAAATAAGATCTCTGCTAAAGACATTCTCAATCCAAAACCATCAATTTCTTTTGCAAGTTCAAATCCCTCATATGCATAAGCTAATGGTCCATCTTCCATACGTACTTTCAAATTTTGACTAACCCTGATAATGTTTATTAATGAACTTGCTGTATACCATTTGTCATTTTGTTCACGCCTTATTTTTAAACTCTTTTTATAATAACTTAATGCCTCTTCTGATTTGCCTTGATTGTTGAGTACATCAGCAATATTGGTAAGTGTCATACCATGAAGCCTACCTGTTTCAACTTCCTTTTGCAAATCAAGGCTTTGCGATAAATAATCTAATGCTTTCTTGTACTTCCCCTGGATGAGAAAAATACAACCTATATTATTTAATTCGTTTGCCATTCCTTTCTTGTTATTAAGCTGTCTATACATAGTTAGACTTTTATCATAATTGCTAAGTGCTTCATCAAGGTTACCCTGAATTTGATACATTAATCCAATACCATTTAAACAAGAAGCCATCCCTTTCTTATTTTGGGTTTCTTTGTAAATTTCTAAGCGTTGAAGATTCAATTTGAACATTTTAGGATAATCTCCATGATTAAAATAATATGTGCCCAATAATCCACAAGAAGAGGCTATACCCGATTTGTAATTTATTGATGTACTTAAAGCCAATGCCTCCTCTGAATATTGTTTTGATTTCATAGGAGCCTCACGTATTGACAAGGAAGCCATTTTATTCAGTAGTTTAATTTTAATTGTGTCAATATCAGTTCGATCCAATATTTTGGAAATTGAGTCTATTTGAGAAACATTCCCGGGTGAGATAGTCACGTTTGAAAATGCCAAATAACCAAAAATGATAAGCTTCATTACTTTACCCCATTTCATTCCTTTACTTCTAATTACATTCCTTTTCAAAAATCTCTCAAATAATTGATGTACCGGAAAAATCATACCAGCTAAACATGAATTGATAAGTAGTTTAAATACTGGTTCTCCTCCCACATATTGTTCAATGAACGGATCGATCAATACTAGCAGGAACTCAAAAAACAACAAGAATGCAAAAAATAGAAAGCCTTCAACAACCCGAGGAGGTATCGATGCTCTGGCAAGAGCAAATACTGCAAGGAATACAAGGACCAGAACAATAAAGATACCGGTGTACTGTAATTTATCACTTCTTTCCTTTGCTGTTGCTATAAGCTTAGCATGTTCTTCTTCTTCTTTCTTACGCTTTATCTCTGCCATTTCAAATTCGTGCTGTGCTTCCAATTTGCCAAGGTCTTTGCTTTTTTCTTCGTTGAAAAGAGAGTCTTTGGTGATAATGTATTGTTTGTAGTGCTGGAGGGCAAGGGGGTAGTTGTGGGTTTGGGTGTAAAGGGTGGTGAGGTTTTTGTTCAAATCTTGAACACCTATTAAATAACCAATGCTAGCTGCAAGTGTGAGAGCATTGGTGAGGTACTGCTCTGCTTCGATGAATTGGCCGGTTTTGATATAGAGGGAACCGATGTTGTCCAGATGCGCTGCAATTCCGATCTTGTTACCCATCTCTTTATCTATCTTCAGTGCCTTGAAATGGTATTCTAATGCTTTGATGTAGTCGCCCTGCCCATTGTAAACACTACCGATGTTGCCGAGGGCTGCTGCCATATATGCTTTTAATCCGAGTTCTTTGATTATTTCCAATGCTTCAAAGTAGTATTTTAAGGCTTTAGGGTAGTCACCCTGCTCATGGTAAACAATGCCGATGTTGCCTAGCCATGCAGCTATATTGATTTTATTTCCTAATTCTTTGTCTATTTCCAATGCTTCAATGCAGTTTTTTAGAGCCTTGCTGAAGTTTTCAGCAGCCCTAACACTGTCCCCACGCTGTCGGGACAGGCTGCCCTGGTACCGATAAACCATACCAATGTTGCCGAGGTTTATTGAAATACCTCCTTTGTTTCTGAGTTCTTTGTCTATTTCCAATGCTGGAAAGTAGTATTTCAGGGCTTTGGGATAGTCGCCCTTATTCCAGTAGATCTGGCCGATGCTGGCTAGAGATATTGCGATGGCTTTTTTATCGTTATTTTCTTTCGATATATTTAGTGATAAGAAGTAAATTCTTAATGCTTCGGAATAATTTCCCAAAACATTATGATCCCAGCCTATTTCATTTAATGCACTTGCAATACGTTTGTTGTCTTTTGTTTTTTCAGCAATTTCTTTTGCCTTAGTTGCAAAGAGTAACGCACTATCAGGGTTAAATTTGTTGTATTTGCGGGCAAGTTTGAGGAGAATGCCTATTATTGTTGTATCAGGTTGTTTTTTTTGGAGTTGGATTTTTAAGGAATCGATCTTGTTCCGGTTCTGAGCGGAAGAAGTGGAGAATAAAAGAAGCAAACCAATTATGAAGATAACTTTTTGCATTAATCAAACATAATAGATAATTATCTGTTATCAAAGTGTTCATAGAAAGAGTGTTTTATGATCGTATAAACACTAACAAATGATCCAGTTCAGCTTTTCAAAATTAATGACATTAAGAAGAAATAGAGATATTGAGGTGATCAGATAGTTCAATTATTTTAAAACCTCACTCCAATCACCAATATATCATCAATTTGCTCTTCAATTCCTTTCCAGTTGCTAATCTCTCTATCCAATGCTTTTTCCTGGTCTCTTATATCGAGATGCTGCAAAGATCCGAAAAACTGTTGTGCCCTCTTGGTTGAATACTTTTTTTGTTTTGGCCCCCCAAATTGATCAGGAAACC
>JAESTI010000200.1 GCA_016763665.1 Bacteroidia bacterium
ATTCACCGGCTCTGTCTTTTGCTTTTGCCAGGCCAACCAATCGTTCTTTTAGGTCTTCTAAAGGTTTAATTGCTTCTAACGATGCGAATTTAGGTCTTTGCTTGGGTAAGTATTCAAATGATTTGAGGTCAAGAGATAGAATTTCTGTTTTGCCTTCCTCATTTTTGGTTTTCTTATAAAATCCTTGTTTGGTTTTATCACCCAACCACTTATTCTCAATTATTTTTGATACAAACTGTGGAGATTTAAACAGTTCTCTTGCTTCATCATCTTTACAATTTTCATAAATAAAGTCGGCCACTTTCACCAAAGTATCATTTCCCACAACATCACAAGTTCTGAATGTGGCAGATTTAGGTCTTCCAATTAACGGTCCGGTTAGGGTATCAACTTCATCAACAGTCAACTCCGTTTTCTCGACTAAATGAAAAAGAGACATTATTGAATAAATCCCTATACGATTTCCGATAAATGCAGGAGTATCTTTACATAAAACTGTGCTTTTCCCTAAATACAGATCTCCATAATCCATTAGGAAATCTATTATCTCCTGATTTGTTTTGGAAGATGGAATATCTCCAACAACCTTAAATACCTTGGAGGATTAAAGAAGTGAGTTCCGCAAAAATGTTTTTGAAAATCTTCGCTTCGCCCTCCAATCATCATATTGATGGGAATGCCCGAAGTGTTTGTAGTTATTAATGAACCTTCTTTTCGATGTTGTTCTACTTTTTCAAATAACTGATTTTTAATATTGAGGTCTTCGATTACCGCCTCAATTACCCAATCACAATCAACTATTTTTGCTAAGTCATCATCAAAGTTTCCGGTTGTGATGCGACTTGCAAATTCTTTTTTGTAAAGAGGTGCAGGTTTGGATTTTGTTGCAGCAAGTAATGATTGATCAACAATTCTATTTCGAACAACAGGATTATCAAGGTCTAATTTTTTTGCTTTTTCTGCCTCTGTTAATTCACCAGGTGGAATATCAAGTAGAATAACATCCAATCCAATATTCGCAAAATGACATGCTATTCGGGAGCCCATAATGCCCGAACCCAAGACTGCTACTTTCTTTATTATTCGTTTCATTGATCAGATCTAAATTAATTAGAGAAGATATTTTCGACAAGATCCTTGTATTTTTCCATGATTATCTTGCGCTTCAATTTTAAAGTTGGCGTTAGCAATCCCGATTGAGGAGTCCATTCTTCTGAAACCAATTCAAATTTTTTGATAGTTTCCCAACTCCCGAATTCTTTGTTGTAGATTTCAATCTCTCTATTAAATTGAGCTAATACTTTTTCATCTTTGATGACTTCTTTATTGGAAGAGTATGTTACTTCATTCTTTTCGCACCAAATTTTTACGTTATCAAAGGATGGAAATATCAAAGCAGCTGCGAATTTTTGCCCTTCTCCTATAACCATAATTTGTTCAATAAGTATTGATTCTTTGAATTTGCTTTCCAACGGAAGTGGAGCAATATATTTTCCTCCAGAAGTCTTAAAAATTTCTTTCTTTCTATCGGTGATTTTCAAATATCTTCCATCTTCCAATACTCCAATATCGCCAGTGTGGAACCAACCATCTTCATCAATAACTTCTTTTGTGAGGTCGTCTCTCTTATAATAACCTTTCATTATATTAGGGCCTTTACAAAGAATCTCTCCATCTGCTGCAATTTTAATTTCCACACCTTCCAGAACAGGCCCGACTGTCCCAAATTTTCTACCTTCGGGTTTAAAATTACTTACTGCAAGAACCGGAGAAGTTTCAGTTAGCCCATATCCTTCTAAAACCGGAATTTGAGCCGCCCAAAAAACGCGGGCCAAACGTACTTGCAACGCTGCTCCGCCAGATACTATATTCTGCACATTTCCTCCAAGTGCTTCTCGCCATTTATTGAAAATAATTTTATTAGCGATGCTTAGTTGGAATTCGTACCACCAACCATTTTTACCAAAATGGTCGTATCTCAATCCTAAGTTTAATGCCCAGAAAAATAGTTTTTTCTTTATTCCAGTTAATTCAGAACCTTTTGCAACAATTTTGTCATAAACCTTTTCAAGTAACCGAGGTACAGATGTAAATATGGTCGGCTTAACTTCTTTTAAATTTTCCCCAATAGTTTCCATGGTTTCTGCATAATAAATGCGAATACCACCCATCATGTACATATAAGTTAATGCTCTTTCATAAACATGGCAAAGCGGTAAAAAACTTAAAGCCTTATCTCCAGGTTCGGCATGAGGTAAAGGATCAATCGCTGAAAAATTGCTCACTAAGTTGTTGTGTGTCAACATCACCCCTTTGGGGGTTCCTGTAGTTCCTGAAGTGTAAATTAAGGTTGCAAGATCGTCAGGAGTTACAGCATCTTTTAGTGAATCTAGGCTGTCTTTGTTATCATAAGATTTACCTGCTTCTAATACTTCTTTCCAGTTCTTCGCACCATTTACCTCATTAAATGTATATACTTCCTGAATATTGGGAACATCCGCTTTTATGTTTTGAATTTTCTGATAAAGTTCTTCATCAGAAACAAATACGATCTTTACCTCAGCATCATTCAATATAAACTTATAGTCAGATTCACTAATAGTAGGATAAATGGGGACATTTACAGCTCCTATCTGCAATATTCCAATATCAACAAAGTTCCATTCTGGACGATTATTAGATATAATTCCAACTTTATCATCTTTAGAAATACCTAACGAAAGCAATCCATAGCTTATATTAGTGGCATTGTCTATAAAATCCTGGGTGCTATACTTGGTCCAACTCCCATTTTCTTTTGCTGCTAAAGAATCATTTTGCGGAAAATGCTCCAGTTGATAATACGGTAACTCGAATATTCTTGAAACTTTCATTTATTTAGGATTTAGGGTTTACATAAGGATACAAAATAAGTATAATTTAAGACTAAACAAAAAATCTTTGTTTGGTTATTCAACATTAAAAAATAACTAATTCTTTTCCGTTTCTAAATAAAAGCATTAAATTTGCAATCCTTTTAACAAAATTAGTATCAGCAACTTAAAAGCTTATTACAATGACAAAAGCAGATGTTATAGAAGAAATTTCAAGGCAAACCGGAATAGAAAAAGTAGCGGTTTCGGCTACTGTAGAATCATTTTTTAAAGTGATAAAGGATTCCATGTCAAGTGGTGAAAATGTATATGTAAGGGGTTTTGGAAGTTTTCATCTAAAGAGACGTGCAAGAAAAACAGCTCGTAATATATCTAAGAACACAACCATAATTATACCCGCACATTTTATTCCTCATTTTAAACCTTCAAAAATGTTCGTTGAGAGGGTTAGGGATAACAATAGAATCGAGGAATAGTTCCTGACGATTTTTCCTACAGATACATAAGGTGAGAGATTTGACAAAGAGACAGATTGGAGTAATTTTAGCAGCACTTGTTTTAGTAGTTGTTCTTTATTCTATGCGAACAACTCCCTTAAAAGATGGCAACAATGACGTTGTTACGGTTCAACCTAAAGATGTTGAGGCCAAAGAGTTTAACCTATCCGCATTTATGGATCAGCAAAAAGCAACACTTAATGATGTTCAGTTAAATGAACTTGATAAACTCACTTCTAAGAACAATGACCAAGTAGGTAATGCTGAACAACAATTACAATATTATAGTACACTGAGCACTTTTTGGAGCAATTTAAATAACACTTTTATGACTGCCTACTATGCAAAGAAGGAAGCAGAACTTGAAAATACATCAACAAAATGGGCTATTTCCGCAAAAGAGTATTACAACGTTTTTAGTACGTATGATGCAGTAATGATAAATGAGTATGCATTAAAAATGGCATTAAGTTGTTATGATAAGGCTTTAGAAATTGATCCATTGGATTTAAACATAAAAGCAGATATGGCAATGTGTCTGATAGATGATCCAAATGAACCAATGAAAGGAATTAAAGTGCTACTTGATATTGTAAAGAGCAATCCAAACCATATAGTAGCTAATTTAAATCTTGGAAAATTATCAATTAGATCAGGGCAATACGAAAAAGCAGTATCAAGATTTGAAACGGTAATTAACAATGAACCGGATAACCAGCAGGCCTATTTAGACCTGATAAATGTGTATGAGATGCTGGGAAATAGTGAAAAAGTAAATGATTATAAAGAGCAATTAGAAACTCTTAGAACAAAATCATAATTTAATTATAAATAAAAATATATTAAACTAAATTGAAGATTTATGCCTTGCGGTAAGAAAAGAAAAAGACACAAGATGGCAACCCACAAGCGTAAGAAAC
>JAESTI010000201.1 GCA_016763665.1 Bacteroidia bacterium
GCAATAAAATAAAACTAAGTTCCGTTTAAAATCAAAAAAGGATGGGGGTAAAAATGAAATTAAAAGGAAAAATTATGTCAATTTTGAGCATGGCAACGGTGCTCTATTTATTGCCGGTGTGTAACGTTGTAAACCACAAAGAACTTTCTGTAGATCCACCATTTGAAGATATGGATGTTGTTTTCAGAGACTATGAAATTAACAGTTCACAAGATAATTTTATTGAAGTAGCCAATGGAACATCAATTGAAATACCAAAGGATGCATTCGTTGATGCCAACAATGTTCCAATAAAAGGTGATGTGAAAATTAACTATAGAGAATTTCACGATGCTGCTCAAATTCTTGCCAGTGGAA
Organism: Bacteroidia bacterium; assembly: GCA_016763665.1. Next base: position 358 of record JAESTI010000201.1, read on the forward strand.
TAACAATGACATACGATAGTGGCGGAGTAAGGATGAACTTGCAATCGGCCGGGATGTTTGAGATCAGAGGATTTAAAGATGGTAAGCCTGTTTTTATTGCAAATGGTAAAGACGTCAAAGTAAATATGGCTTCTTTTGCTGAAGGAGATGGTTATAATTTCTATCGGTTAGATGAAAGCCAATCAAATTGGCAATACCAAGGTATAGTAGCTGCAAATGTTAATGAAAAAAAGAAAAGCAGACTGGAAAGGGTGGCACCTATACCAGGGGTTCCTGTTAAACCAGAAATTTTCAGGAATGAACAAGTAAAGTTTGATTTTACAATTGATTACACGTTATATCCTGAGTTAAGAGAGTTTCATGGAATTGTTTGGCAATCAGTTGGAAAAAATGCATCATCAGATCTGCTAAAAAGAAAATGGGTTTTCAATCAAAATTGGTCAAATATCTTACTAAAAAGAACTGATCAAAGCAGTGTATATCAAATGAAACTTTCCAATTCATATAATAAATTCACAACCTTGGTTAAGCCCGTTTTTAAAGGTAAAAATTATAAAAAAGCGATGGCAATTTTTGAGAAAAATAAAGTGAATTACGATAATGCAGTGGCGGCAAGAATAGAAGAAGAAACTCGTATGGAGAAGGAGGCAGACCTGATTCGCTCATTTGCAATTAGTAATTTTGGCATTTATAATTGGGATAGACAATTAAAACAAGGCGACCTGATTGCATTAAATGCAAATTTCAAATTTGATCAAAATGTTGATTTGGATATGTCTAAGGTTACCGTATTTCTAATTACTGGCCAAGGAAGGTCGGTAATAAAATATCCGCAATATGCGTGGAGTAAATTTGCCTTTTCTCCAAAAGTGGAGAATAAATTGATTGCGGTATTACCGGGGAATAAGATTGCATATTTTTCTTCAGCAGATTTTGAGAAAATAGATATACCCAGGTTAAAAAGTAGAAGTAATAATAATTATACTTTTCACTTAAAGAACAGTGACCAATCTTTTGCTTCGGTAGATAATCTTTCCGCTCTGATTCAGAGTATTTAAAAAACAGCCTGTTACCTCATAGTTAACCAGTAATAACTTTATCATGAATAGGATAGTTGCGTCTTTACTTATAACTCTACAATTCTTAACAGCCATAATTTTCGGGCAGGTAAATGTGAAACTTTTACCAGTGCGGGTTGATGGCAAATGGGGTTATATTGATACAACAGGAAGTGTAATCATAAAACCCAAATTTGATAAAGCTCAATTTTTTACTAATGATGATTATGCGGTTATATCAAAAGATGGATTGGTAGGAATAATTGATCTTAAGGGAACTATGATTCTGGAGCCGTACTATGAAGACCTAAAGATCATAGATGAAAACAGAATTGGGTTCAGAAAAGATTCTTTGTGGGGAATGATTGATAAATCCGGGAAAATGATCATGCCCCTCCTTTTTAATGATATCAATAAGATAGAAGAAAATCATTACACGGTACGGCTTGGAAATAAGTATGGCATTATTGATAATATGGGGAAGGTACTTGTAAAGCCTTATTACGATGGGGTGATTCCATTTTCGAATTCTTTTTTTATTTCGGTTTCAGGTAACTTTAAAGGGCTTCACAATTTTAATGGTCAGCAATTATTATCAACTGAATGCGAAGAGATCATCTCTGTATTTGATGATTATATCATGTATAAAGTTAATGGGTTATGGGGGTGTATAAATATTGATGGACAGATATTAGTCGAGCCTAAATGGATAACATATAAAGCCCTGAATAAGCATTTCATTAAGTTATTAAAAAATGGTAAGTGGAGTTTATATTGTACTGCTTCCCAAAAACTGATCAGTGATACCCTTCATCAAAATTTTTATCACTTTAATCAGGATTATGTTCAATATTTTTATGAAAATAGGTTTGGGATACTTGACAAAAATGGTGATAATGTTTTGCAACCTCTCTATTATGAGATCGCACCAACCTCTATCCATCTGTTTAAAACAAAAACAATGGGAGGGTGGGGTTTAGTCAAGAAGGGTGATATAAGGGTAGTCAGCAATGAGTATGATGAAATTGGAGATTTTTATAGCAATGTAACTAAAGTAAGTCAAAATGAATTTTACGGATTGATAAACAGCAGGGGATCGGTACTGGCTGCTACTAAGTACACCAATATTGAAATGGTTAATAATGTGGTAAAGGCATATCGGGGTAAGGAAAGAAAAGTTATTTATATCAACGACAATGGTAATATAATCAACAAATCAGATTACAAAAATGTATTATCTATATATGTTGGGTCTAAAAAAATTACTAATCCAAGGGCTGTTATTCAAAGAACAGTAATGAAAAGTTCATCTGATTTTGGTTGGTATGTATGCCCAAGTTCAGGTAAGTGGGGGTTAAAAAATAACAAATCTGATTATAACATAGTGCCTCCTGAATACGACTACATTACTGTCAACAGTGAATTAGGCCTGACTTTAGTTGAAGTCAGAAGTAATAATAAATATGTTTTAGGAGATAAGGAATTTTCAATTAGATCCAGGTATGGGTTAGTTGATCATATCAACGGAAAATTTCTTGCAGGACCAAACTTTTGGGAGATCAGGTGGGAGGATTTTTTGCAGGGAGACGACCATGTTGCCCGTTGCATAAGAGTGGGAGGTAAGCATGGTATAATGAAAAGAAACGGCACGGCTTTATATGGCAAATCGACATATATTGATGATTTTATTAACGGCTATGCCCGGTTCAATATTGGAGGTAAACTGACTAGTACTTCAAAAGATTCAAGAGAAGTATTAAGTTCAGTAACCCA
>JAESTI010000202.1 GCA_016763665.1 Bacteroidia bacterium
CAACCAAACCACAAGCTCGCCCGATCAATAAAAAAGCCCGTGATAAATCACAGGCTTCCCTTTTTTTTCAAACTAAAGAGAAATTTACTTCACCTCTTCAACTATTTTTTTGAAGGCAACAGGATTGTTCATGGCTAAGTCAGCCAGTACCTTTCTATCTAATTGAATGTTCTTTTCTTTAAGCTTGCCCATAAATACGGAATAGCTTAAACCATGCTCTCTAACGCCAGCGTTGATCCTCTGGATCCATAATGCTCTGAAAGTTCTCTTTTTATTTCTTCTGTCTCTATAAGAATAAGATAAGGCTTTTTCTACTGCATTCTTGGCAACGGTGTATACATTTTTCCTTCTGCCGAAATACCCTTTCGCCTGCTTAAGGATCTTTTTCCTGCTTGCTCTTGACGCTACTGAATTTGTTGACCTTGGCATTTTATTAAAGTTTAAATTTTAATCAATAATTATTGCTTACATATTAAGCAAGTACTTCATATTACTCATGTCGGCTTTGTGTACTTCGCCATCATGGCCAAGCATTCTCTTTCTTTTGGTAGCCTTTTTGGTTAAAATATGATTTTTAAATGCTTTTTTCCTCTTTAATTTTCCGGAAGCTGTTACGGAAAATCTTTTCTTTGCGCTTGAATTCGTTTTTACCTTTGGCATTTTATTAAATTTTTTATTCTTTCTAATTTAATGCTTACCTGATTTGGCCGAGATAAACATTATCATTCTTTTTCCTTCTAGCTTAGGCATTTGCTCTACTTTTCCAAATTCTTCGAGATCCTGAGCAAATTTCAATAATAGTATTTCTCCTTTTTCTTTAAAAATAATGGTTCTACCCTTGAAATGAACATAAGCCTTAACTTTTGCTCCGTCATTTAAAAACTTTTTAGCGTGGTTTAATTTAAAATCAAAATCATGCGTATCAGTATGCGGGCCGAACCTTATTTCTTTTATTACTGTTTTAGCAGCCTTAGCTTTAATTAGCTTTTGCTTCTTTTTTTGTTCGTATATGAACTTTTTATAATCAACAATTTTACAAACAGGAGGATTTGCATTTGGCGAAATTTCAACCAGATCTAGTTCCTGTTCAGTTGCAATTTTCAAAGCTTCATCAATGGAATATACTCCTTGCTCAATATCCCCTCCAACTACTCTTACCTCATTAGCCTGAATTAGCTCATTAATTTTATGAGCTGGCTCGTTTCTTCTTCTGAAACCTCTGTTAAATGTTCTTGCTAGTGCTATTGTCTTTCTGTTTAGTTATTGATTATTTCTAATTCTTTACTTACGATCTTTTCAAACTCATCCAGCGATTTACTTCCAATATCTCCTTCACCATGCTTCCTTATAGAAACTGTTTGTCCGGATTGTTCTTTTTCTCCAATTATCAACATGTATGGGGTTTTTTTTACCTCGGCATCACGTATTTTTTTGCCGACTTTCTCATCCCTGTTGTCAATGGAGGTGCGAATATCGCACTTTTTTAGGGATTTTAAAACATTTTCCGCATATTTTGTGAACTTCTCACTAATAGGAATAACCCTAACTTGCTCAGGAGCAAGCCATAACGGAAAGTTTCCTGCATAATGTTCTAGTAAAAAGCCAATAAATCTTTCATGGGTTCCAAGAGGTGCCCTGTGAATAACCAAAGGTGTTTCCTCTTCATTATTTGCATTGGTGTATTTAAGATTAAAACTCTTTGGTTGAGCAAAATCTACTTGGTTGGTAGCTAATGTAAATTCTCTTCCAATAACACTCCATACTTGTACATCAATTTTAGGCCCGTAAAATGCTGCTTCATCAGCAACTTCAATGTATGGAATCTTGGATTCGGTCAGTACTTTTCTCACCATGTCTTCAGTCTTGATCCATAGCTCCGGTTCATCCACATACTTTTTACCTAATTTATCAGGATCGTGAGTAGAAAAACGCATCACATACTTATCAATATTGAAAATTTTGAAATACTTCATGTACATCTCATTTACCGATTCGAACTCTTCTGCAAACTGATCTTCTGTACAGTAAATGTGTGCATCGTTCATTTGCAATGATCGAACCCGCATCAATCCAAATAATTCTCCTGATTTTTCGTAACGATAACAAGTCCCGTATTCAGCAAGCCTTAATGGCATATCCTTATAGCTTCTTGGTTCCGCATCAAAAATCTTGTGATGGTGGGGGCAGTTCATTGATTTCAGGTAGTATTTTAATCCATCAAGCTCCATTGCTGGAAACATACTGTCTTCATAATAAGGAAGATGTCCACTGGTTTGATATAAATTTTCCTTTGCCAAATGTGGTGTACGTACACGTTGATAACCTGCTTTTCTTTCTGTATTCTTTGCTAATCTTTCTAATTCTTCAATAATAATCGTTCCATTAGGAAGCCAGAGTGGTAATCCCGGGCCGACATCATCATCAAATGTAAAAATGCTCAGTTCTTTTCCCAGTTTGCGATGGTCTCTTTTTTTTGCTTCTTCAAGCATTTCAAGATACTCTTCTAACTCTTTTTGCTTTGGAAAGGTAATACCATAAATTCGTGTAAGTTGCTTCCTGCTTTCATCGCCACGCCAATAAGCACCTGCTATGCTCAATAGTTTGATGGCCTTAATAGAACCGGTATTTGGAATGTGTGGTCCTTTACAGAGATCTGTAAAGTTTCCTTGAGTATAAAAAGTGATACTTCCGTCTTCTAATTCTTCAATAAGCTCCAATTTATATTCATCACCTTTTTCTGTAAAGTATTCTGTCGCCTCCTTTTTACTTACATACTTACGGGAGTACTCATTTTTTTGCCTTGCCAATTCAACCATTTTAGTTTCAAGCTTAGCAAGGTCTTCATTTGAAATTTCCCTATCTCCAAGATCTACATCATAGTAGAACCCATTTTCAATCGCAGGTCCTATGCCGAATTTAACTCCAGGGTATACAGCTTCCAATGCTTCGGCCATTATATGTGCGGATGAATGCCAAAATGTGTTTTTCCCCTCCTGATCATCCCATGTTAAAAGTTGCAAGGTTGCATCTTCTTCAATTGGCCGGAATGCATCCCAAACCTGATCGTTTACTTTTGCAGAAATTACATTTCTTGCCAGGCCTTCGCTAATACTCTTCGCTATTTCTAGGGATGTAGTTCCTTTACCATATTCTTTTACATTTCCGTCCGGAAAAGTGATCTTGATCATAATTGCCTGTTAAAAATGAAGTGCAAAAATAGTAAAATGTTGCTTCAGTTTATAATTTCTTATTCGTTGATTAGTGTTCGGTACTATTCTTTATCTTCAACAACAGAAGTCATACTGAGTTTATCGAAGTATGTATCAAGGCTATAAGCTGTTAGTCTTCGATAAACTCAGACTGACATAAACTATAAGCTATTAGCTATTCCGTAATTCCGAATTCTTAATTTGTTGACCATGTAAGCTCTTTGAATTTGTCTAGATAGAAAGTTGCTGCTTCTTTTTCTCCTAACATTTCTGCACATAAAGAACGGTTGTAATAAGCAGTAACATAAGTTGAATCATATCGTATAGCAAGTTCAAAATTATAAGCTGCTTTTTCAATGGAATCGAGCTCATAATAAATGAATCCTTTATTGTAATATGCTCTTGAATGAG
>JAESTI010000203.1 GCA_016763665.1 Bacteroidia bacterium
AGCTGACCCCAATACCGGTATTATTGTACTCAATGATTTACTAGGTGTTGCTCTTTTATTTCCAAATGCACCAGTCATCAACCTTGGAATTCGGCTCCCGATACTTCAAAAAATATTGTTTACCGATGGGGATGCTTTTAACCAAACAGCAACTTATCTCTTGGATATAAATGGAGTTATAAATGATTAGAGCCAAACCCGTTGACCAATTGAACTTTTATCTTGCTAAGAATCAAGGTCATGTTGAGCGGAGTCGAAACACCGGCCTGCGGATTTCGACTCCGCTCAATCTGACGTTCAACTAATTAGGTTTTCAATTTGCCAAGGTTAGACCCTAGCTATAAAATCAGAAATTGTTCTGTTTAAATTGTAAGTACTCTTATTTATTAATCTGGAATAATTACCTGAGTTTAATAATGCTGTTTTAATATCAAATTTATTTTGTTCCTGGCTGTAAAAGTTTCCTTGAGAAAAATGATAATCTGCTAAATATTCCTGCTCAGTCTGTCCTGGAGTTGGAACAAATACGGCTTTCGCTCCTAGGTAATACAAGTCCATAATGGTAGAATATCCCGGTCGGCTAATCAAAATCTCAGAACTTAGTATGGCTTCTTTGAATTTATTTGGTGATAGATGATTGACAAACGTTATATTTGTTCCAATCTCTCGATTTTCTTGAATATTGGGTTTCCCTCCTATTATTAAACATCTACTATCTAGGCTCTTTAATTGAGTGATCAACAATTCTTCAAATATTGTTCTTTGAGGTTCCGGACCTGATACTATTGCAGTAATATCCCATTTCTTCTCTTGGGAGTAATCCCCCTTTCTATAAGGCGGCCTAAGGGGAATGTTATCTGAAAGCTGAAACCTTGACAAAGGCCCAATATGTAAACAACTATCCTTAGCATTAATTGATAACTTTCCCGACAAGGAGTTTTCATCTTTAAAATCAGGGATCCAACATTCATCAAACTTCTTAATAAAAGAGTCAGTTAATTTGCCCAAAACAGGTTTTGCAACAGTTAAAAAATTAGGAGTTTGAATATTTAACTGGTGGGTAATAAGTATACTATAAATTTTGTCAGACCATAATCCATAACGGTTATCGGAAATTACAGCATCCAGTTTAAATTCTTCTATAAAACTATCTAGTTCATTATGTTCTTTTTTTATTCTTTTTAAGATGCTTGGTGTTTTCAACATCATACTCCAGGCCATGTTCCCATTACTTGGATAACTGATGTTATACCCATTGATTTCAATAAATTTATTTGAGGGAAATACTTCTTGTAGTATGTGTTTTGATGAATCGCTGCCCACTCCAATTACAACTTCCACATCTTGATTTTGCAGTTCCCAAATGACGGGAATACACCTGGTAGCATGGCCCAATCCCCAATCCAATGGTGCAACTAAAACTCGCTTTCCCATTGATCATTGGTTAATGTATAGAATTCTGCGTCAATTTTCTGACCATCTTTTTCGTAGTGGTTTTTTAAGTTCTTCTCAAATATAAACCCTACTTTTTGAAGCACTTTCATTGAAGCTTTATTATAAGAAAACACATTGGCAGTTATTTTTGGGATTTTTAGCTCATTAAATCCAAACATGCATAATGTATGAACAACTTTAGTCATTATTCCTTTGTTCCAAAAAGGCTGCGCCAACCAATAACCACAGTCAACCTCTTCTTTCTCACTGAGATAATCATCAAAACCTACGCCCCCTATCAGCTCCTCATTTTTACGAATTACAAACTTCGTAATCACACCTAATCTTTTATATGAACCCTTACAGCTATTAATCCACCAATCCGCATCCTCTTTCGAATAAGGATATGGAATTCTCAGTGTATTCTTATATATCTCTTTATTATTAAGATATTTTATCAAAGATTGCTTATCTCGTTCCATTACTGGAGATAAGCTTATGCTTTCGGATACTATTAAGGTTTTCTTTTTCAATTATTTAGCCGTATATTTGAACTATGATTCCTAATGTTTTTTCAGTGAACAAGTTGATCAAAAAAGCCTATTCAATCGCAATAGTTCTACTTTTGTTGTTCTCAATCGCCTCTATTACACAAGGTTGTAAATTATTCAAAGATTGTGATTGCCCTGAATGGAAGCTTGGTAAAAAGAACAAGTGATTTTTTATATTCAGATTGTCTATAATTTTCAGTAACTCCTTACTAATATTTCCGTATTACTCTTAATATTTAGTTTTTTGAGATTAAAATTAATAATTTAAGGGCAATCTTACGAATATTTTTCTCTCTATTCTATCATTGTTAGCATTATATGTTAAAGGCTTCACGTTGTATTACAACCTCTTTCTTGTTCATAATTATGGGAGTTTTTACCCCATTTTATGCAAATACAACTTCTTATATTTCAACACATTACATCACATTACCCCATAGCTCTTCCGTTTTACTAACAACCTATAAAGATATGGATCCGGTAGCCATTGCTGTATGTATGGATGACAGTGGTAGTTCCGGAAATAGCTATATAGGTATTTTTGCTTATACAGGAAGAAAAGGTGCAACCGGGACTAGAGGAGCAACTGGTATAACAGGTCCCAGAGGACCAACGGGACCACGTGGAGTAAAAGGACCTCCCGGAGTAAGAGGGGAAAAAGGTGCGACCGGGCCTAGAGGAGCAAAAGGGCCTCCCGGACCACGAGGTGTTCGAGGAAAAAAAGGACCTAAAGGACCTAAAGGACCTAAAGGACCCAGAGGAGCCCGAGGTCCAACAGGAAAACGAGGCTCGAAAGGTCCTCGTGGTGCTACGGGAGTAAAAGGTGCAACCGGTCCATTAGGTTCAAGTGGTATTACAGGATATAAAGGACCTACAGGACCCACAGGTGTAACGGGAACAAAGGGCCCTACAGGACCCACCGGTAATATCGGCCGACCCGGAGATAAAGGTCCATTAGGACCGTCAGGTGATCCAGGACCAAAGGGGCCACAGGGACCAAGAGGAGAAGCAGTTAAAGGTGATCCTGGTCCATCGGGACCTACAGGAATTGGAGCAACCGGCCCACCAGGTGCTACCGGCTTAACTGGACCAACAGGTTTAACTGGACCACAAGGAAATACCGGACCAACAGGATCGACTGGACGAACAGGACCTACAGGACCTACAGGTAGGCAAGGAGATCAAGGACCTCCAGGGCCTGAAGGAAATGAAGGTGCACTGGGTCCTGAAGGGCCAGAAGGACCAATAGGACCGGAAGGGCCACATGGACCCCCAGGGCCAGAAGGACCAATAGGGCCAGAAGGTAACGAAGGATCAGATGGACCTCCAGGACCAGAAGGACCACAAGGACTGCAGGGTCCAGAAGGACCACAGGGACCAGAAGGACCACAGGGACCCCAGGGACCAGAAGGGCCACAAGGATCACAAGGTGAGGAAGGACAACAAGGAGCTGCAGGTCCAGAAGGACCGCAAGGGTCACAAGGAGCAGATGGGCCACATGGACCGGAGGGACCACAGGGTCAACAAGGAGTAGAAGGAGTACAAGGACCGGAAGGACCACAAGGGCCTCAGGGACAACAAGGACCGGAAGGGCCACAAGGACCTCCAGGAACCGAGGGACCACAAGGACCTGCTGGACCAGAAGGGCCACAAGGCTCCGAAGGACCACAAGGACCAGAGGGACCACAAGGGCCTCTTGGACCTGAAGGACCGCAGGGACCTCAGGGACCAGAAGGACCAGAAGGAACTGAAGGTCCAAAAGGCCAACAAGGACCAGAAGGGCCACAAGGTCAACAAGGATTAGAAGGGCCACAAGGTCCTCAGGGCCAACAGGGACCTACAGGATCCAAAGGACCGCAAGGAAATACTGGACCACAAGGAGAGCGAGGACATAAAGGAGATAAAGGTGATAGAGGTGAAAAAGGTAGACAGGGAGATAAAGGACCTAAAGGGCCACAAGGGAATACAGGTGCTCAAGGTAAACAAGGTGCTACAGGATCAATGGGTAAACAAGGACCGGAAGGACCTGTTGGATCTAAAGGAAAAAAAGGTGATCAAGGACCGCAAGGACCTGAGGGTAAAATAGGATCTACAGGACCTTCGGGACCTACTGGGCCTAAAGGACCTCTGGGTCCGGAAGGCAATATTGGCCCAACCGGTAAACAAGGGAATATCGGACCCACTGGCCCTTATGGACCTACAGGACCTTCGGGACCTACAGGACCGGAAGGACCTTCGGGACCTAAAGGATTAACCGGACCTCAAGGCTCAACTGGCCCAACCGGAGCTGCTGGACCTACAGGACCAATGGGGCCAACCGGTTCAACTGGTTCAACCGGAATCCAAGGACCGGAAGGTCCCGCAGGAACAACAGGGCTGCAAGGTCCTCCAGGAGTACAAGGAATTGATGGGCCAACCGGACCAACAGGAACTCTGGGACCCGAAGGACCTCCAGGACCTACTGGACTTCTAGGACCCGAAGGGCCTCCAGGACCAACCGGAGTTCAGGGTGAAAAAGGAGAATCTGGAAATACGGGAGCAACCGGTATAACGGGACCTTCAGGACCGGAAGGGCCTCCAGGGCCAACTGGGCCTAAAGGAACACAAGGTGAAAGAGGTGAAAAGGGCTTTGCTGGACCAACAGGATCTCACGGACCTGAAGGACCAAAAGGACCTGAAGGACCTAGAGGAATTGAAGGACCTCCCGGACCAACAGGACCTGAAGGACCAAAAGGATCTCAAGGATCTACCGGAAAAGCTGGACCAACGGGATCAACTGGTATTAAGGGTGAAATAGGACCCAGAGGAGCATCAGGAACTACAGGTCCACAGGGACCTCCCGGAGTAGAAGGTAAAGCAGGGCCAACCGGACCCGGAGGACCAACAGGACCTCCAGGTGCAACAGGTTTTACAGGACCTCAAGGGTCTCCGGGGCAAGAAGGTCCAAGAGGACCAGAGGGACCTCCTGGACCCAAGGGAACAACAGGACCTACTGGGGTAACTGGCTCTACTGGACCTATGGGACCACAAGGACCTGTAGGGTCACAAGGACCAAAAGGTTCACTTGGGGAGAAAGGCCCTAGAGGAAATGCAGGACCTACAGGCCCTCAAGGAGAACCAGGAAAACAAGGAAAGCAAGGATTTCTTGGACCCACCGGATCAACAGGACAAAGAGGTGCAACCGGACCTCAAGGAACAACTGGTCCTACAGGCTCTGCTGGTGCCACAGGACAAGCTGGGCCGGTCGGTTCACTAGGTCCCACAGGGCCTCCAGGAACTAAAGGGCCTCCAGGAGTGCCCGGGCCAACGGGTGCAACCGGCCTTCTAATAGATGGAAGTTCAGGGCAAACACCAAGATACGATGGAACACAACGAACTTGGATAGGTAGTAATTTGTTATACAATGATGACAAGAAAATCGGTATAGGAACCCTAAACCCAATGGCCATGTTCGATGTTCACAACGGAGCAGTTGTATTTGAGGGTAATTCAGGTGATATCAAAATAACAGGTGCGGGAACTCGAATGATGTGGTATCCACCAAAAGGTGCATTTAGGGCCGGTTATGTCAATTCAACACAATGGAGATTGGATAGTTTAGGACAGAATTCTTTGGGAGTTGGGTATAATGTCACTGCCAGTGGCCAATATTCTGTTGCATTAGGCAAAAATAGCAGGGCAAAAGGAGCAATATCTGTCGCAATAGGACAAAATGTGCAGTCATCTGGTACAGGTTCAATTAGTATTGGTTCATACAGCAGATCTTCAGGAACAAATTCCATTGCTTTGGGATATAATGCTATGGCAGGAGGTAATTATTCATTTGCCCTTGGTTTCCACGCATCTACCAAAAAATACAGTGGTTCCTTTGTTTATGCAGATGCAGCAACTACTACCGTAACTTCACCTACTGCAGCTAATCAGTTTATAGTCAGAGCTTCAGGAGGGACTTTCTTTTATTCCAATCCAAGTATGACAGCAGGAGTAAAATTATCTTCTGGTGGTGGTTCATGGGAAAACTTATCTGATAAGAATAGAAAAGAAAATTTTGAAACTGTTAATGGAGAGCATATTTTGTACAAGATATCCAATCTGCCCATACAAAGTTGGAACTACAAATCACAAAATTCTAAAATAAGACATATTGGCCCCACTGCCCAGGATTTTTATCGCGCATTTTATTTTGGTACCAGCGACACTACCATATCCACAATAAACATTTCAGGAATTAACCTTGTAGCTATTAAAGCTCTTGAGAAAAGAACTTCTGATCTAAAAAATTCAATGATCTCTCTTGAAGAAAAGAATAAAGAACTTGAATCTATGAACCAGGAGCTTCAAAATATCAAGAAAGAAAACCTCCAATATAGAAGAAAGCAAGATGAATTGGTAAATAGAATCTTGAATATAGAGGCTATTCTTAAAGAACTACAAGAAAAGAATGGAAAGAAATAATCCGTTTTCTCATTCTTCTTAGTAAATACAACCTTTCCAGATAATGACTTTTGCCATTTTTTTAATCCTCAAAATTGGATTACTTTTGTTATTTAAAATCAATCTAAATAATGAATCTTTCAGAATTGAAAATTGGACAGCATGCAATTGTGGATTCAATTACTGATAAAGACTTATCGCTTAAACTTCTCGAGCTTGGTTGTATACTGGGAAATTCTATCAAGTTAGAATCTATTGCCCCTTTGGGGGATCCTTTGGTGATCAAAATAAATGATTCAAATTTTGGTGTGAGAAAGGATGAGGCCAAATGTATTCTTATTCGTGAAAAGTAAAGATCGCATTGTTCTATTGCTCCATTGTTGAAACGCTTGAATTGTGTTCTACCGGAAAACAATAGAGCAATAGAACAATAAATCAATTTTTTATCAAAAAGTAAGTGGAGAAGAAGTTATTGAATGTGGTGTTGATGGGTAATCCCAACTGTGGAAAGTCCTCGCTATTTAATGCGCTCACCGGATTAAATCAGCAAGTTGGAAATTATCCCGGGGTAACGGTAGAGAAAAGAACAGGTAAATTTAAGCTAGACAACGGTTCACTGACAAATGTAAGGGTAACAGACCTTCCGGGAAGTTATAGCCTTTATCCAAAGTCTATAGATCAAGGAATTACTTTGAATGAAATTTGCCAAAATGATGATGATATTACTTTAGTAATTCTTGACGCATCCAATCTAAAAAGAAGTTTACTTCTTTGCACACAAACAATTGATCTCAATAAGTCTACAATAGTCGCACTCAACATGCTGGATGTAGCAAATAAAAAGGGAATTAAAATTGACTCCCAGCAATTGCAAAAAGAATTGGGAGTAACAATAATTCCCATTAATGCCAGGAAAAAAGAGGGTATTGAAGAACTTAAAAAAGAAATATGCCTGGCCCAAAAACCTAAAA
>JAESTI010000423.1 GCA_016763665.1 Bacteroidia bacterium
GTACTAGACACCAGCCCCGGAAGTGGAGTTTTGTATGCAATCGATTCTGAGGATATGATGGGTATTGTAAAAGGCAAATTAGGGTTATAGTTCCTTTACTACCAAAGATTGAGTGATTCTGTAAGATCCCCTTTAGAAAACAACAATCCTATAGGTATATTTGATTCTGGAGTAGGTGGATTGACAGTGGCTAAAGCAATTAGCCAATTACTACCCAATGAACAACTCATCTATTTTGGTGATACTGCACACTTGCCATATGGAGATAAATCACCAAGGTCCATCAGGTTTTATTCGGAAAAAATTAGCAGTTTCTTTTTAGAAAAAAACTGCAAGGCAATTATTATTGCTTGCAATTCTGCTTCCTCATTAGCATTTAAGCACCTCAATGACCTATTTGGAGATAAAGTGATCTTGATCAATGTTATTGATCCGGTCGTAGATTATGTAACGGCAAATGACAGTATTACCAACGTGGGAGTTATTGGAACTAAAGCGACTATTCAATCTAACGTGTACCAGCAAAAAATAAATCATAAAAAGGATGAAGTGAATGTCAGCTCACTTGCTACCTCTTTATTTGTTCCAATGATTGAAGAAGGTTTTATAGAGTGTGATCTGAGCGATAAAATTATTCAACAGTATTTATCTGATAAGACATTGAGTGGGATAGATGCTTTAATTCTTGGTTGTACGCATTATCCATTAATAAAAAAAGAAATTGAAAAATACTTTGATAATAAAGTGATGGTTGTTGATTCTGCAAGTGTAGTGGCTGATTACGCTAAGGATGTTCTAAAGGATCGATCATTATTAAATTCAAGCACCCCGGTTCCGGAATATGAATTTTATGTTTCTGATTACACTGAGTTTTTTGAAAGTATTACAAAAGTATTTTTTGATGAACAAATCAAATTACAATTGAATCCTATTTGGGATACTGTTTAGTAGGAATTTGTTTTTAAGGTATAGATTAATATATTTATTATCGGTATCAATTATCTCAAAATTGCTAGCTAAATGAACTATGTAAGGTTAAGTATAATTAGCTCTTTTTTCTTTGGTTGTTTTGCTCTTATCACTTCAGAGAATATGCTTGCTCAAAGTGTAGACTGGTCTGTTCCACAAAAATTTGATAAAAAGTTTCCAAACGTTAATGTGTTTGCCCACAATGACAATACTGTGTACATGTATAAATATGGGGAGAAGCTTAATACTATTAAAATTGATAGTTATGATGAAGAACTGAATTTATTGGGTCAACAAATTGTCAAATTAAAAAATAAAGAAGCGGAGATCAATTATGTACATCTTTGGCATGGGCAGTTTGTCATTTTTTATACAATTCCGAATATTGATATTGGAACATTAGACTTTTATGTTCAAAAAATAAATATGAACGGAGACTTTGATGGTGAAGCTTTTATGATTGATGAAAGGGTTTATTTGGGTTCAAAAGATACACACAAGAGTTTCACTTTGGTGTCGTCTAAAAGCAAGCAGCACATGTTGGTAGTACATACCTGCCCACAGATGATTTGCTTTAAAAGCGAAGAAACCAAACAAGAAAAGAATACTACTATATTTTATAAGATGCTTGATAAGGATTTAAAAATTATTTGGGAAGAAGAACTTGAATTACCATATCCCTATAAAGGATTTTCGTTGGAAGAAATGTCTATTGATGATAATGGCAAGGTTTACTTGATGGCGGTAAATTATTACAATGAAGTCCACACTAAGATTCCCCAAAAATTCAAATATATTTTACATGTGTATGATAGATCAGCCATGTCGTTTAAAGATCATGAAATAAACATCAATAATTTATTTATAACGGACCTTGGTTATACTATTGATGAAAAGACCAATAACATAGTTATTGCAGGGTTCTATTCCAGTGAGAGAAGCTATAACGTTGTGGGAACGGTTTTCGCAGTAATTGACCAATCAAAAGGCTCATTTAGTAAAAGAGGATTTGGGCCGTTTAGCCCATTGTTTGTTGATCATATTGCCTTGGAGCAACCTGATGAAGATGAAATCGCAACAGTAAAATATAACCTTGATCAAGTGAAAGTAAGGGATGATGGAGGGGCATTAATAATTGCTGAAGGATATTCAACCAGGATGGCTGAGTTTTACAATGCAGCTACACAAACCTATCATGAAACGCATACATTCGAATATACTAATATTGTTATAGCCTCAATTAACCCTAACGGGAGATTGGATTGGGAGCAAACGATCACCAAAAGACAAGTTTCAGAAAACGACAATGGCTATTATTCATCATATCAATGTATAGATAATGATGGTAAAATGAACTTCTTTTTTAACGAAGCCATCAAAAGGGAACAAGATGTTCTGCAGTTCTATACAGTTGATGAATCCACAGGTGATATGTATGCTTGGCTATTGTTTAACGCACAGGAAGATGCACTCATAATTCCTAAAGCCGGTATTAAGTTTGCCAATGGTAGGTTGGTTATGCCAAGCTTAAGAAAAGGCAAGTTTAGCTTTGTTGATATTTCCTTTTAATTTAGCTCCTCAAGTAATAAAGTATTCGTTTTCAATGTTTATCAAGCTTGCCAAGTCGCAAAACGCGATCATTGCATATGTCTATTTAGCTTTCTGTGCAATAGGATTTAGAATATCAGTATTTTTTACAGAACCTGTATTTGGTTTTCAAAATTCTTACCCTTCCCCTTTCTCTGAACTTGTTGTTTGGGGTATTGATTTTTTTTCGATCAATGATTCTCTTATAATATGGATCGCTATTTTTTCTATTTATATTCAGGCGATTTGGATAAATTTTATAGTCAACAAACATGTCGTTTTATATAGAAAATCATTTTTAACAGCGTTACTATTTTTACTGTTAAATTGCTTATTTGTTGAGCAGCTTTTTCTTACACCATTACTGATTGCCAACTTCTTCCTAATTCCTTTATTGGATAAATTATTGAGTGTTTATGATACAAATAAACCCATATCACTTTCATTTGATGTTGGGTTGCTGCTTTGTATTGCCTCGTTATTTTATTTTCCTGTGGTTGTGTTTCTTATTCTTGCAGTAATAGCATTTATTGCTTTTACAACATCGCAGTTGAAACAATGGTTTTCTTTTATTATTGGGTTTGGTTTACCAATTTTCTTTATGGGTTTTTACTATTTCTGGATAGATGATCTATCTGGACTTAATACCATATATCAAAATTATGAATGGACTTTCTTCAGTATGATGTATGATTTAAGTGTTATTCAACTAATACTTTTAGGAGCATTGGCTCTACTACTATTATTAGCGTTAAAAAGCTTAGCTCAAAACTTTCACAAAAATGCTATTCAGGTTAGAAAGTATCACCGCTTTATCATACTCTACGCTGGGATATCGATATTGTCAATGCTCATCTTTTCTATTCCAATTCAATTGGGACTCGTTATTTTAACCATTCCTTTAAGCGTTCTTCTTTCATATTATTTTCTTATTCAAAAGAAACTATTAATTCCAGAGTTACTTTTCATTGCAGTTTTAGGGCTTACTGTTTACTGTCAGGTATCCTAACATACTAACCAATTTGAAATATAAGGCACTGAAAGTAAAGGTCATATTGAGCCTGTCGAAATATGACCCTTCTTTTCAATGGTTCACATCGCGACTGGTCAACCGATTAGGTGGTCTAATAACTACAGGCTAACCACACATAGTTTTGAATATCGAAATTTATTTTTAGATTAATCAAAAAAAATAATTAGATTTGCAAAAATATTATCTTTGCAGATCAAAAATAGAAACAACAATGAAAACATTAAAAGTATTATCTCTGATTGGATTGCTTATTATAGCAATGGTAGGCTGTGAAAAATTTTTGCCTCCAGCCCCTGATCCAGGGGATACTATAGCTGAACCCACTGAAGGATTATCTTCTGCTCAATTGGCTTCTTTTTTGGAAGGAGATGAATTATTTGCAAAAGTTTACAGCCCTGAAGAGGGTTTAGGTCCGGTTTTTATTCAATCCTCATGTGAGGGTTGCCACGTAGGGGATGGTAAAGGGAGTCCTTTTAACATGGAAACAAGATTTGGTAAATATTCGGATTCGACGTCTGTTTTTGAAGAGATGCTTGATAAAGGCGGTCCGCAATTACAACAACGCTCCATTGCTGCTTACCCAAGTGAGCAATTGCCTTCAGATTATACACATAAAACGGATCGTATAGCTCCAATAGTAATCGGAATGGGGTTTCTTGCAACTTTGCATGATTCTACAATTTTGAATATGGCAGATCCATTCGATGCAGATGGAGATGGTATTTCAGGAAGGGTTAATTATGTTTTGCCCAAAGAAAATTTTACCTCCCAATCTATTCATACAGATAGCAGCGGTTATTATATTGGAAGATTTGGGAAGAAAGCCAAAGAGGTTACCTTATTGGATCAAGTCGTTTTTGCCTTAAAACAAGACATTGGGCTTACCTCTGATTTTGATGTTGAAGATATTTTCAATCCCGAGGTCGGAAAAAATACCGGGGATGTAGTACCTGATCCGGAAGTCAGTTTAAATGTGGTAAACAGCCTTGTTTTTTACATGAGAACCCTCAAAGCGCCAACTCGAAGGGATGAGGATGACCCTGATGTTTTAGCCGGGGAAAAATTATTCACCCAAATTGGCTGTGACGGTTGTCATAAGGCAAATTTAACAACTGCAAAATCTGAGATTGAAGCGTTGAGCGAAAAGGTGTTTCATCCTTACACGGATTTGTTATTACATGACATGGGATCCGCTTTAGCTTCTACTACTGACGGTTATCCTGAAATACCTGAAGGGAAAGCACAAGGCAGTGAATGGCGTACACCTCCACTGTGGGGATTAGGATTGGCACAGGAAAGCCAGGGAGGAACAGGATATTATTTACATGATGGTAGAGCAACTTCTCTTGAACAAGCAATCGGATTTCATTCTTCAGGAGAAGCGAGTAACATTGCTTCTAACTATTATGCACTAACTCAAGCGGAGAAAGATCAGTTAATTAAATTTTTAAAATCACTTTAATAATGGAAGGTCAATCCCGAAGAAAATTCATTAAAACTGTGTCCGGACCAACTGTTGCTATATGTTGTGGAAGTGCTGGATTGAGTGTTTTAATGGAAGGATGTACATCCATTAAAAGCATTGATACGACCATTAAAAACAATAAAGTTGTGCTTAACAAAAAAGAATTTGTTCAGAATAAATTCATAGTAATTAATGATTCTAAACTAACTACACCCATTTATTTAAATAAA
>JAESTI010000204.1 GCA_016763665.1 Bacteroidia bacterium
AAAAGTGGATCGTTCAAAAAATATTATGAAAACGGAAATCTCAAAGAATTAATAACTTATAAAAATGACCAAAAAAGTGGACCATACCAATATTATTATGACACAGGTAAAATAAAGGAAGATGCCAATTACGAGAAAGGAAAAAGACATGGGACATGGAAAACCTATTATACAAATGGGCAAATAAAGGATGATGGCCAATATACTCAAGGAAAAAGAGATGGCTACTGGAAGATCAAATACAAAAATGGAAATCCGTGGTCAGAAGGGGAATTTATAAATGGTAAGCGAGAAGGTTTGTGGAAATTTTTTGAGGAAGGACATACGTTCTTGTTTGAGACCATTTACAAAGAAGGCGTTAAAATAAAAGAAAAACAAAAACTCGTTAAATAGTCTTTCTATAGTCGGTTTTAAAGCGATATTTCTATATTTGCCCCAAATTATTTTACTTATAGATGCTAGTAAAATCCTATGCCAGCGCTGTTCATGGTGTTGATGCAATTACTATAACTGTTGAAGTGAATTATGGAAAGGGAATCAAGCTCTTTATGGTTGGTTTGCCCGATAATGCAGTTAAGGAAAGTTACCAAAGAATTGAGGCCGCTTTAAAAAATTCCGGCTACACAATGCCTGGACGCAAGATCATTATTAACCTTGCTCCTGCGGATATTAGAAAAGAAGGTTCTTCTTACGATCTTCCTATCGCAATTGGAATTCTTGGATCTTCAGAACAAATTTCTTGTGATCATATAGATAAGTATGTGATGATGGGAGAACTTTCATTAGATGGAAGCTTGAGACCTATAAAAGGTGCTTTACCTATCGCCATACAGGCAAGGAAGGAAGGATACAAAGGAATTTTACTGCCAAAACAGAATGCAAGAGAAGCTGCCATTGTAAATGATCTGGATATTTATGGCATAAGCACTTTGACAGAAGCAGTCAGCATAGTAGAAGGGAAAGATGAAGTTAAACCGTTAAATGTAGAAACACGCACTGAATTTTATGAACAACAAGATCACTATAAGGATGATTTTTCAGATGTAAAAGGACAGGAAAATATAAAGCGTGCTTTAGAAATTGCTGCGGCAGGTGGACATAATATCATTTTGATCGGACCTCCGGGTGCGGGAAAAACTATGTTGGCCAAACGGCTACCTACTATACTTCCTCCATTGAATTTACATGAAGCATTAGAAACTACTAAGATCCATTCAGTAGCTGGAAAATTGAGTTCTGATACTTCGTTGATATCTAATCGCCCATTTCGTTCACCGCACCACACGACCAGTGACGTAGCTTTAGTTGGCGGTGGTGGAATTCCACAACCGGGAGAAATATCACTGGCGCACAATGGTGTTCTATTTTTAGATGAATTGCCAGAATTTAAAAGGCAAGTTCTGGAAGTAATGAGACAACCATTGGAAGAAAGAAAAATTAATATTTCCAGGGCCAGGTTTTCTGTAGACTACCCGGCTAATTTTATGCTGGTGGCCTCTATGAATCCTTGCCCATGTGGATATTATAATCATCCTGAAAAGGAATGCGTATGTGCTCCGGGAGTGGTGCAAAAATATTTGAGTAAAATATCTGGACCTCTCTTAGATAGAATTGACATTCATATTGAAGTAACTCCTGTTTCTTTTAATGAATTGACTGAAAACGGCAAGCCAATAGAAGGTAGCAATATCGTTAGAAAAAGAGTTATTGAAGCAAGAACCATTCAGGAGAAAAGGTTCGGTAACAATGGAGTTCATTGCAATGCGCAAATGGGCAGTAAGCAAGTGAAAGAAATTTGTGAGATTGACCCAGCTTCCAAAACTCTGTTAAAAGTGGCTATGCAAAAACTGCAACTTTCTGCTCGCGCATACGACAGAATTCTAAAAGTTTCCCGAACCATTGCAGACCTTGCCGGTAGTGATAAAATTTCTTCCGAACACGTGGCCGAAGCTATTCATTACAGAAGTTTGGATAGGGAGAATTGGGCTGGGTAATATATTATATCCGTAGCGAGGACGCTACAGACAAAAGGGGTGCTACGAATAGTGAAGATTCAGATTTGACATTTGGGTAATGATATCTTATATTTGATAACACTATTGCAAAATGAGCAAATATTATTTAATAGTTTTTTTGTCATTTTTTCTAACCATAGAACGGGCAAATTGCGGATCATTATTTACCATTTCCGAGGATACAGCATGGGGGTGTGGAAGTGCAGCTGATTTTGCTATAACTTCTAATTCCATCAAAGTAACTAATATTTCCAGTAACTCAATTAATATTACATGGCGAAAATTAATTCAGAATGTAGGTACGTGGGAGACAGCAGTTCAAGATAAAAACAACACATATCTTTCTTCTGTCACCGAAAAAAGCTTTGCTTTAAGCCCAAGTGAAGAAGCAGATTTACGTATGCATTTGTATCCAGATGGCGTACCAGGTAGTGGTTCCATAGAGTTATTGGTTTTTAATGCTGATAGTTCATCAGCAACTGGCGACACCATACTATTTAATTTTGAGGCTTTAAATCTATCGTTGGGTAGCCCCTCAGACACAACTATTTATTGCGGAGATACAGTGACAATCGATGGTCAAGGTTTTGGCTATGATTTTTGTACATGGACAAGCCCATTGAATTATGTAGTGGATAGTGGAGATTGTTATCTGACAGTTAACCCGCCTACGACACAATATTACTATCTGAATTATTATATTGACTCACTTCCAGCTTGTGAAATGCAGCAATCTATACGTATAGAAGTAGTTCTACCTACTGCTAATGACATTTGCATGGTAACAGTGGATTCAGCTTCAGGATTCAATGCAATAATTTGGGACACCTTACCTCAAGAAATGGATATTTTCTATGAAATTTATCGTCAAAAGACAGATGGTACGTATGAGGAAATTGGACAAAATACTCAGACAAATGGAGGCATATTTCTTGATTCTACTTCAAATCCTTCTCAAAAGGCAGATCGTTATTATATCATTACTTCTGATAATTGTAGTAATCTAGTATATAGCAGTACTCACAAAACGATACATCTTACAATGAATCAAGGAATTAATGGAGAGATTAACTTGATATGGGATGATTATGAAGGGTTTAATTATAATACTTATATGATTTGGAGAGGAAGTGCTAAAAATAATATGTCCTTGATAGATTCTGTTCAAAGCAGTTTGACTAGCTATACGGATTTAACACCACCATCCGGCGGCATATATTATCAAATAGGAATAACCCATCCTAGTGGTTGTGATCCGGGTACAGGAAAAAGAATCCAAGACTTCAATTCTGCGAGGTCGAATGTTGTTGATAATAGTGCAAATTCAATAAAAAAAATAAAAGAGGATAATTCAAAATTAAAACTCTATCCTAATCCTGCTGATAATTCAGTTTCATTTGAGCTTCCTTTTGAAGTTGCAGGATTAAAGTATGAGTTCTTTAACAACTTAGGACAAATTGTTCTTTTTGGAAATCTAACTTCTAAGAGTATAGATATAAGTAAACTTCAGCAAGGGCTATATCATGTAAAGGTATATTCCAACAAAGGTATTTATCATCAGGAGTTAGAGATACTTCATTAATAATTCTTAGACCACATCCCCAGAAGTCCAAATATTTAATCAAAAACTGCCTCGCTGTCCGTAGCGTCCTCGCTACGGGGTTTTAATTTTTCATATCACCTAACCCAAGTAGTTTTCTGATTCACAAATTCTCTTATCCCCAAATAAGAAAGTTCCCTTCCGTAACCTGAGTTTTTGATACCTCCAAATGGCAAACGAGGGTCTGACTTTACCAGGCCATTTACAAATACTGCCCCTGATTCCACTTTTCTGGCAAGTGCTTCTCCTTTTTGAATATCATTTGTCCATACAGAACCTCCTAATCCAAAATCTGAATCATTCGCAACCTGAATTGCTTCATTTTCATCTGCTACTTTTATAACAGTCGCAACAGGACCAAACATTTCTTCATGGTATGCAGGCATGTCATGTTTTACTTCAGTTAAAATTGTTGGATTGAAAAAAGCACCTTGCATTTCAGGTCTGTCTCCACCTAATGCAAATTTTGCTCCCATTTCAGCAGACTTCTTCACCTGTTCCAGTAGTTCATTAGCTAAATCTTCACGAGCCATGGGTCCAACATCAGTTGTTTCTTCCGTGGGGTCACCTAACTTCAAGCTTTTCATTTTTTCAACCATCTTTTCTACAAACTCATCATGGATGGTTGCCTCAACAATAAATCTTTTAGCAGCGATACAACTTTGTCCGCAATTGATCATGCGAGATCTGACAGCTACCTTGACCGCTTTATTTAAATCAGCATCATTTAGTACAATAAAAGGGTCGCTCCCTCCTAATTCCAATAAGGTTTTTTTGATGTTTCTTCCAGCACATTCAGCAACTTTTGAGCCCGCCAGTTCGCTTCCTGTTAATGTTACTGCTTTAATTCTTTTGTCTTCTATCAGATCATTGACCTTTGATGAACCTATCAGAAAGTTTTGAAAAACACCTTGAGGGAATCCTGCTTCTGCGAATAATTGCTCAATAGAAATTGCACACTGAGGAACATTAGAAGCATGCTTCAATACACCCACATTTCCTGCCATTAGTGTCGGAGCAGCAAATCTAAATACCTGCCAAAAAGGGAAATTCCATGGCATTACGGCTAAAACAATTCCAAGTGGTTCATAAGAAATATAACTTTTACTCGCATCGCTTTCAATCAATTCATCGTTTAAAAAGTTTTCTGCATTGTCGGCATAATAATTACACACCAAAGCACATTTCTCAATTTCTGCTTTTGCTTCCCGAATTGGCTTACCCATTTCTAAAGTCATCAATTGAGCTAGTTCGTCTTTTTTACTCACCATTAAATCTGCAACAACATTCATCAGTTTAGACTTCTCGCTAAAAGAAACTCCTTTCCAGGTTTTATAAGCTTCGGAAGCACACTGAAGTTTTTGTTCAATTTCTTCCTGTGAAGTTTCAGCAAAAGTCTGAATCAATTCGTTGTTGAAGGGATTTATACTTTGAATTGGCATGGTTTTGTGATTAAATAAATAATGGTACACTGATCAAACTGATTATTATGATTTATTAAGATTAGAACTAACGGATTTCTATTAA
>JAESTI010000205.1 GCA_016763665.1 Bacteroidia bacterium
TGCCATTATTTATCATGTATTGCAGTAAGGACGTATAGCAATACGTCCTTACTGCAATACGTCAATACTTGTTTCTGTCCAAAATTTTAACAATAAATTCCTAGCCATAACGCGCCTTGCATCAGCTCCTGACCTTGCATCTGAAATTGGAGTGAACTCTTCATCTACTAATTTCATTGCTTCCTCAACATTCTCCCTTGACCATTCCTTTCCGGTCAAATAAGATTCCGCTTTTTCGGCTCTTTTTGTTAAAGCCGCCATACCTCCATATGCCAGACAAATATCTTCAACAATGTTTTCACTACTAGTTTTCAATCTTGCTCCTATACTTACTGTAGAAATATCAAGGTCTTTCCTCTTCGAAATTTTGTAGGCCTTGTAATCTACTCCCTCCAATTGCCTTGGTAATCTAATTTCTTTTATAATTTCATTGTCCTTCATTTGTGTTTCACGATATCCGGTAATGTAGTCAACCATCTTAATTTCCCTTTCCCCGTTTACACTCGTCAAAACTATAGTCGCATCATAAGCCATTAAGACAGGAGGCGTATCGCCAATCGGTGAAGCTGAACCTACATTGCCTCCAAGTGTCGCTAAATTTCTGATCTGTACGGAGCCAAAGACAGCCAACATATCATACATCGCAGGGAAGTTTTCCTGACTAACAGTTTTGACATCTTCTAAACTTACTCCAGCACCAAAGGTTATATGTTCATCCTCTTCAATAATTTGGTTCAATTCAACAACCATTGAAAGATCAATGATCTTCTCCAACAATTGATTTTGCTTGGTAACTTTTAGCGCAATATCTGTCGCCCCACAAATAACAATTGCATCGGAATGCTCACTCTTCAACTGAACCGCCTCTTGAATTGTGGCTGGTAAATAGTATTCCTGAGAAGAAGTTTTAATACTGATCTGATTGGAGCAATCAATTTTTGATATCAGTTCAACCACTTTTGATTCTGACTCTGTGATGACATCTTTTCCATTATGTACACAAGATTTTGCAGCAGCCTCAACAATTGAACGATAACCGGTACACCTGCAAAGATTTCCGGTTAAAGCATCATCAATAATTTCACGAGATGGTTCGTTGTGATTTTTATATAAAGCAAAAAGTGATGTAATAAATCCGGGAGTACAATAGCCACATTGGCTGCCATCGGTA
This sequence comes from Bacteroidia bacterium, assembly GCA_016763665.1. The sequence goes on from JAESTI010000205.1 coordinate 1,172, forward strand.
TCCACCATAGCCTGTTGAACAGCATGCATATTATCAGAGCTGCCAATACACTCAACAGTAATTAGTTGTTTTCCATGGATCATCGGCAGAAAAACCAAACAAGAATCAATGGCCTTATAACTAATTTTTCCGTCCTGCAATTCCCCCAAAACAGTTGTACATGCTCCACAATCTCCTTCAGCACAACCTTCTTTAACTCCTTTATGGTTAGGCAATCCTCTTAAATAATTAAGAACTGTTGTAGTTGGCCTAATATCATGAAAATCAATTTCAACAATTTTGCCGTCAAGAATGAAAGAAATGGAATTATTATGGCTGTCCATACTATAAAATTAAAAATTAACCGACATTATCCAACCGACCCCTCACATCAATCAACTTGGCTAGTATGGCTATAGCAATTTCTTCAGGAGACTGAACCTTTATGTTCACACCCATAGGCCAATCTATGCTTTTCATCTCTTTTGCGGATAAAATATTTCCAGCCTTAAAGGTTTTTTTTGCGACCTCAACTTTTCTTTCACTTCCGATCATACCTAAATAAACATGAGGTTGCTTTGCACAATAGGAAACAATCTCTCTATCATAAGCATGATTATGGGTAATCACGCAGATAAAGGTGTTCTTATCAAAGTCAAGTTCCTTAAATGCTCTTTTGTGCTTTTTGTTAATGAAATTGCATTCCTCAATTGTTAGTTCGTCAAATGCGTCATCGCGTTCATCAATCAAAGTAACTTTAAAGTCAAGCTCTGACGTGAACTTTGTCAGTGCTTTTCCAATATGCCCTGCTCCAAAAATGTAAAGTTTTTTCATGTTGACTATTGGTTCAATAAATATTTCAACTGTTCCACCACAACACATACCATGATCATGCACCAAGGCATGGCTAAATATTGCAGGCTTTTTTTTTTGAATTACTGTTAAAGCATTTTCAATAACTTTTTTCTCAAAGCTTCCTCCCCCAATGGTCCCGAATATTTTTCCGGAATCATAAACGATCATTTTAGCCCCTGCCTTTTGTGGTGTGGATCCTTTCGTGTTCACAACCATACACAACACCGCTTGTTGTGTAGAATTTTCAATTTCTGATATTTTTTCAAAGATACTCTGCATTGCAACCAATCTTAAAATTAGTAATTATTGAAGAACTTTAAAATTGGAGTTCAAGAATAGCAATGCAAACGCATAAAAAATCAAAGCCCATTTATAACTTTTTCTTCTTCTGTTTTTTTATAATTTCGATGCGTAATGTTTTTAAATTGACAGCAGATGTTAGCAGATTGTAACAGATAAAAACTGATATAATGATTGATACTTCAATATATAACAAGATTACCCATGAAATAATTGGTGCTGCTATGGAAGTACATAATGAACTTGGCTTTGGTTTTCTTGAACAAGTTTATCAAAAGGCAATGGTTGAGGAGTTGAAAAACAGAAATATTAACTTCCTTGCTCAATTTCCTGTTAAAGTAAAATATAAAGAAAAAGAAGTTGGGGTTTATGTGCCTGATTTGCTTGTAGAAAATAAGGTGATTGTTGAAATAAAAGCACTGGAAATTGTCAATTATGACAACATACAAGTTCAAGTAATTAATTATCTTGTATCAACCAAAAAAGCAATAGGATTATATCTAAATTTTGGAAAAATAAAACTTGAGTATAAAAGATATATCATTCCTCAAAAATTCCAATCCGTTAACATCAGTTAAAATCTGCTAATATCTGCTGTTAATATATGCTTCTTATTGTTAAATTTGTTTTGATTAAGAGCGAAAAAATATGTCAACAACAATACTTCAGGATCCATTTGGTAGAATACACGATTATTTGCGCATCTCATTGACTGAAAAGTGCAATTTACGATGCAGTTATTGTATGCCTGAAGCTGGTGTTCAACTATCTCCTCGTGATTCAATTTTATCAGCTCAAGAAATTTATGACATCACCAAGATTTTCATTGGATTAGGAATAAACAAGATCAGATTAACGGGCGGGGAGCCTCTGATCAGAAAGGATTTTAAAGATATTATCAAAAGCCTTAGCAACTTACCAATTAAACTAACAATGACTACTAATGCATTGTTGGTTGATAAATTTATTGACGACTTAAAAAAATGCGGTATTACTTCACTCAATGTGAGTTTAGATACGCTAAACGCTGATAAATTTCAACAAATAACTAAAAGGGATAGATTCCAACAAACAATTAACAATATCAACCTACTGATCAAAAACGGATTTCATGTAAAGATCAACGTAGTACTAATGAAAGATTTCAATGAAGATGAAATCCTGGACTTTGTGAAATGGACTAAAAAGGACAACATTCATATTCGCTTCATTGAATTTATGCCCTTTGATGGAAACAACTGGGAATGGAACAAAATTATTTCTCTCAAAGAGATATTAGACACGATTGATTCACACTACAAGATCATTAAGTTACTTGATGGCAAAAACGCAACTGCAAAAGCATATCAAGTCTTGGGATATAAAGGAACATTTGCTGTAATCAGTTCAATGACAAACCATTTTTGTGGATCGTGCAACAGGTTAAGATTAACTGCCAATGGCAAAATGAAAAATTGTTTATTTTCAAATAACGAAGTCGATCTACTAACACCATTCAGAAATGGGAAAAACATAACACCTTTAATACAAAATTGTTTATCAGATAAAAAAGTAAGACACGGAGGAATCAACGAACTTTCTAAATTAAATGCTGACAGCCCCATGATGTCTGAAAGAAGTATGATAACGATTGGAGGATAAAATTCAATTTTAAATTGTAAACTTTTAAATTTAAAATTACTGCATGTCTGTTGGCGGGCTTACATCAATCAAATACACATGGAAAGTTGCCAGGAAAGTTGGCTTCCTTAAATTTTATAGATCCCTCTCCTCTAAAAATACCTGCAAAACCTGCGCCTACGGAATGGGTGGTCAGAAAGGTGGAATGGTAAATGAAGCCGGCACTATATTGGAGTTTTGCAAAAAAAGTGTTCAAGCGCAACTAACTGACTTACAAGGCGAGATTCCTTTGTCCTTCTTAGAACAGAATAGTATTAGCGAACTGAAAAAGTTAAGTGGAAGAGAATTGGAAAAACTTGGACGGTTCAACCACCCCCTTTATAAAGACAAAAATGACACCCATTATAAACCTATTTCCTGGGATGACGCAATTAACAAGGTCATTAACAAACTAAAAGAAACCACTCCTGATCGTTCATTCTTCTACAGTTCCGGTCGATCATCCAATGAAGCAGCGTTTATTCTTCAATTATTTGCCAGAATGTATGGTACCAACAACATTAATAACTGCTCTTACTATTGCCATCAGGCAAGTGGAGTTGGAATTAATTCAACAATTGGAACCGGAACTGCCACCATCCAGCTTTCTGACCTCAAAAAAACCGATTTGATCTTCGTGATCGGTGCAAATCCTGCATCCAATCATCCAAGGTTTGTTACTGAATTAATGCATTGCCGAAGACGAGGAGGAAAAGTGATCATCATTAATCCCGCCAAGGAAGCTGGGTTGGTAAAATTCACAGTTCCAAGTGATGTTCGATCAATGTTAACTGGAGGTTCAGAAATTGCTTCTGAATACATCCAGCCCAATATTGGTGGTGACATTGCATTGTTAAAAGGAATTGCAAAGATCATTATTGAACAAAATAAATATGACACCGATTTTATAAATAACTATACAAACGGATTTGAAGAATATAAAAATGATGTTGCCAATTCATCCTGGGAAGAAATAGTTGAGAATTCCGGAATCTCGAAAGCAGAAATTGAAAATATTGCCAACATTTACATCCATTCAAAAAAAACAGTATTTGCCTGGGCAATGGGCATCACCCATCATGACCATGGAGTTGGAAATGTAGAAGCTATAGTAAATCTTGCTCTCTTAAGAGGTATGATAGGACAGCAAAATGCGGGCTTACTCCCACTTCGAGGCCATAGCAATGTGCAGGGAATTGGTTCAGTAGGTGTAACTCCAGCCTTAAAAGAGAAAGTTTTCAATAACATTGAATCACAATTAGGAATTAAGCTGCCTACTCAATCCGGTATGGATACCATGGCTTGCATACATGCCGCACATAATGGTGAAATTGATTTTGCTTTCTTACTTGGAGGAAACCTCTATAGTGGAAATCCCGACCATAAATTTGTAGAAGATGCTTTTAATAAAATTACATTTAAGGTTTATGTAAGCACTACCATGAATGCAGGACACGTAAACGGTGTAGGTCAGGAAGCATTAATTCTTCCATGTGCTGCAAGGGATGAAGAAAAACAACCCACTACCCAGGAATCCATGTTTAATTTTATTCGGATGAGTGATGGTGGAATTGTGAGGCTCAATAATGTCAGATCAGAAGTAGATATGATCAGTGATATAGCCATTGGTGTGTTAGATGAAGAAAAAGTAAAATTTAAAGAGTTCAAAAACCACCAAAACATCAGGAAGAGTATAGGAGCAATTATTCCCGGTTTTTACAAACTAAAAGATATTGACGAAACAAAAGAGGAATTTCAAATAGAGGGCAGAACTTTGCACAAACCTGAATTCGCTACAGCTGATAAAAAAGCAAATTTCAAAGTGGTTCCAATTCCAAAACTAAAAGGGAATTCGGATAGTTTTAGAATGATGACAGTGAGAAGTGAAGGGCAATTCAATACGATTGTTTATGAAAATACTGATATATTTAGAGGTCAAATTGAACGCTGGATCGTAATGATGAACAAAGATGATATCAAAGATTTAGGCTTGCAAGAAAATGATATTGTCTCATTAAAAAATGAAACAGGATCTATGCCGGGAGTAAAAGTTCGTGAATTTGATATTAAGAAAGGAAACATATTAACCTATTTTCCTGAAAGCAATATACTGATCCCTAATAAAACTGATGAAAGAAGTAAAACACCCTCTTTTAAGTCAGTTGAAGTAAAAATTGTAAATTAGGATTTTAAATTTCCACTTTGAGTGTAAAAACTTACAATATCGTCCCTCCTCTAATCAGCACAGGAAGCACTTACTTATTTACTACTGATAGTGGCATAGAATATGAAGTTCGCTTTGGCCGTGAAAAACATTCCTTACTTTCTGCCATCATTGCGTTTGGAGTTTTAAATGATGAATTTGAAGGTGACGAATATGTAGAAACCAATAAAGGTGAGATCTTCCGGGTAATGGCAACAGTCATTAAGATCATTGAGCTCTACATCAAAGAGCATCCGAATACCAGGACATTCAAATTCACAGCCATGACTAGAAGCGATGAAGATGACGCTCTAACATCCAAACGAATGAGACTTTACAGCAGGTACGTTGAGTATTTTAATTATTTAGGATGGAATGTGGAGATAAGCAGAAATAATGTGCTAATGTCAAGAGTACGTTCCTGAATCCATGATAAAAACAGGTAAGAAAGGCATACATGAGCTGTATTCAACTGACCCAATAGAGGCAGATAAATTACTTTGGGGAAGAGAGACTGATAGTTCACGAAGAGGGTTTTTGAAGAAAACTGCTCTAGCAACAATGGGTACTTTTCTTGGTGCAGAAATTGCCTTTGCAAATAAGATGCCAGCTGGACTCATTCCAGCTTCGTTAATTTCTGATGAACCATTTCTTATTCCCGGAAAACATGCTGACTTAGTTGTTCTTAACGACAAACCAATTAATGCTGAAACACCACCACATCTATTAAATGATGTCATTACTCCTGCTGACAAATTATTTGTCAGAAACAATGGATTAGTGCCCGAAAACATTGATGTTGACAACTGGACTTTGACTATTGAAGGGGAATCTGCAAAAGAAAAAAAGACATTCACATTAAAAGAGTTAAAATCTAATTTCAAACATTATACCTATCAATTGACATTGGAATGTGGAGGCAATGGAAGAAATGAATTCAACCCACCGGCAAAAGGAAACCAATGGTCATTAGGAGCAGTTGGCTGTCCTCAATGGACAGGAGTAAGATTAAAAGATGTACTGGACAGTGTTGGAATTAAAGGTGATGCAGTCTATATCGGCTATTATGGAAAAGATGTGCATTTAAGTCAAAATCCGGATAAGGTTGTTATCTCAAGAGGGGTTCCCATAAAAAAGGCAATGGAGGATGAATCATTAATTGCCTGGGCTATGAACGGAGAAGAAATTCCTGTAATGAATGGATACCCTCTTAGACTAATTTTTGGAGGATGGCCCGGTTCAACATCAGGCAAATGGCTGCATAAAATTGTTATTCGAAATAAAATTCATGATGGTCCTAAGATGGAGGGGGCGTCATATAGAGTTCCTTGCAATTCTGTCTCTCCGGGTAGCGAGGTTGCCAATGAAGATATGTGCATTATAGAATCAATGCCAGTAAAATCATTGATCACTTACCCAAAATCAGGGGCTGTACTAAATGAAGGAACATCTCTCAAAGTTAACGGTCATGCCTGGGCTGGAGATTCTGAAGTATCCACAATGCATATTTCTATTGATTTTGGTTCATCATGGCAAAAATGTGAGCTTAAATCTCCAAAGAACAGACATGCATGGCAACAGTGGAACTCTGATGTGAATTTTCCTAAAAAAGGATATTACGAGGTATGGGCTAAGGCAACTGATAGTAACGGAAAATCTCAACCAATGGTGGTACCTGAATGGAACCCAAAAGGATATCTAAACAATGCCTGTCACAGAATTGCCGTAAAGGTTGTGTAAATGGCTGGTAAAAAATACAACTTAACTGATGAAGAAGAAAGTAAAGTAAAGTCTCTCATTACCTTTACCAGCTACTTTTTGTTTTCCTGTTTGGCAATAATAACCATGATCACTTACCTCATGTTTTGGTATGCCCCGGAGGTTAGTACAATAACTAATGATCAAATTGTTGAAGATAAAGTAGAAAATGGCATAGATTTGCATACGGGGTTAATTGCTGATGAAGGTTACAAAATGGTTAAGCAACAATGTATTTCTTGCCATTCAAGTAAATTGATCATTCAAAACAGAGCAACCAAAGAAGGCTGGACAAACATCATTCAGTGGATGCAGGAAACACAAGAGCTTTGGGATCTTGGAAAAAATGAAGAGATTATTGTAAATTATCTGGCTAAGAACTATGCTCCTGATAAACAAAGTAGAAGAAAACCCCTTGAAAATATAGAGTGGTATGTGCTTAAACAATAAACTACTTTCTTCTATACTAATTTCTTTCCTGATTATTTCTTCTTGCAACAATAATAATAATCAGAATCTTGTTAAGCAAAAAGTAATAATCAAGGATACCATTCCTGATAAGCTACCTGCTCATCTTCAAAAAAAGGCAGATAAGATTGATGCATTTTTCAAAAATAAATTCAATCACAAAGTATTTAATGGTAATATTCTATTTGCTGAAAACGATAAAGTTCTTATCAAGAAGTGTTATGGTTATTCTCACCTGAGAAAAAAAACACCGCTTCATCTCAATTCCATTTTTCAACTCGCTTCTGTTTCTAAGCCACTAACTGCAACAGCAATTTTGCTTTTATACGACAGAGGGGAGCTTGATCTGGAAGATGATATTAAAAAGTATTTCCCTGATTTCCCATATGAAAACATTACTATCCATCTCTTACTAACTCATCGGGGAGGTTTGACAAATTACATGTACTTCTCTGATAAACACTGGCCTGACTGGGAAATTCCTATCACCAATGAAGATGTTATCGAATTGATGACTGAACACGAACCAAAAACCTACTACCGTCCAAATAGAAGATACAATTACAGCAACACTGGTTTTATGTTGCTTGCTTCTATAGTTGAAAAAGTTACAGGAATGACTTTTCAGGAATTTATGAGAAAGGAAGTTTTCCAGGTACTTGAAATGGAACATTCATTTGTGCGAGCAGAATCAACCGAACTTTCTAAGGAAAATGTAGTAATAGGGTACAACAAATTTCGAAAGCCAGATGAGACGAGTTATTTAGATGGAGTCGTGGGCGATAAGGTAGTTTTTATCTCAGTGGAAGATCTATATTTATTTGATAAAGCGATTTCAAATGAAAACTTTCTTGCAAAAGAGACTCTTGAAAAAGCTTTTACTCCAAGACATCGTGATTTGCATCGAGACGACAACTACGGATATGGCTGGCGCATTAATACGATCTCAAAAAAGGAAAACAAGAAAATTGTATGGCATACAGGATGGTGGAAAGGGTTTCGCTCCTACTTTATTAAGGTTCTTCATAAAGATCAAACCATTATTATTCTAGATAATACTACAAGAGGGAGCTTTTTGAGAGTAAAGGAATTGATTGGATTATTGGAGTAAAAAAAATAGGCTCTCTCAAAAGCCAAAAATACGTGCCATTCTGAACGATAGTGAAGAATCTTGTTTCTAAATTGCGACTGTGTTAATAGATCCTTCATTTCATTCAGGATGACATAAAGTGGCCTTTAAAAACAAACCTACTAAGTATGTCAAACATTCTAATGAAATGTCACTACCTGATCCCGAGTATTAATAGGCTATATAAGGGCTTAAAGCAAATAGGTTTAGAAAATTGAACAACTTTTGCAAATCCTTACGTAAGGACAGGAATAATACCATCAATGTATTGTTCACCATTTCATTTATTCGTATTTTAGTTTTTTAATAAATTAGTAAA
>JAESTI010000206.1 GCA_016763665.1 Bacteroidia bacterium
CTTTCAATTGAATTAATAAGAATTTCACCTACGCCCAATTCTGCTAAATGAACTGCATGTTTTACAGGGTCAAGCCCGGTAGATTTTGACCCACCTTGCGTATAAACCTGTTTACTACCCATGAATTTTTTCTTTACATCAATCGAAGCAACAATGGTTGAACTTCCAAATTCATTTGCAGCTTCTTGAATAAATTGCGGGTTTTCAACAGCAAATGAGTTTATACAGACTTTTTCGGCACCTGCATTTAATATTTCTTTGATATTTTTAATAGATCTAATACCGCCTCCTACTGCAAAAGGCATATTGCATTCATCCCCTATGTTTTCGATTAATTCTAAAGAAACTTCCCTTTTTTCTTTTGTAGCAGTAATATCTAAAAAGATAAGCTCATCTGCCTGTTTATCATTAAATATTTTAACTGCATTCATTGGGTCCCCCACATAAGTATAATCTTTAAATTTTATTGACTTTACCAATCCAAGATTACGCAATAACAAGCAGGGAATTACACGGGGTCTAAACATTTTTCAATTCCGTTATAATGCAATAAAATTCTTAATTATCTGAAATCCGTCCTGGTGACTTTTTTCAGGATGAAATTGTGTACCGTAAATATTGTCCTTATGAACACTCGATACAAATTCATAACCATAATTTGTACAGGCAGTAACATCCTCTTCATCTTTACACACTACGTGATAGGTATGAACAAAATAGAACATTGCATTATTAGGAATATTTTTATACAACAAGTTGCCATTTTTAATATCCAGAGAATTCCATCCCATATGCGGAACTTTATACTTCTTTTTATCTTCTTCTTTATTAAAGTTAAAACGAATTGTTTCTCCATTTATCCATCCTAACCCATCAACATTTCCTTCTTCACTAAAGCAAGTAAAAAGTTGCATACCAAGGCAGATTCCCAGAATCGGTGTTTTATCCGTTAATACTTTTTTTGTAAGAATATCAAGTAACCCGCGTTCCTGTATATTTTTCATGCCTGCTGCAAAATGGCCAACACCTGGCAATATCAATTTACCAGCCTTTTCTATTTCATTCGGATCAGATGAGATAATAGCAGACACACCTATTTTTCTGAATTTATTAAATACAGACCTTAAGTTGCCCATCCCGTAATCAATAATGATTATATCTCCATTGTTCACCATTTGTTCATTTTTCTCACCTATTTACAAGAGGTTCAAAGATAATATTTATGTGTTATACCTAAATATTAAATATAGCAATGATATATGGTTCCTTTTTAACTTAACAAAATTTGCCTATAAAAACATTATGCCTTTACTTGCAACAATCGAAAAGGAGGAAAAAAAACGCATAAGATTGAATAGGTTTTTAAATTTGGATACTTTTATAAAATTTTGAACCAAGTTTCACCATTTAGCAAGTAAACGAGCGATATGATTAGAGTTGCAGTTACACATGATGTAGATAGAGTAAGAAAAACATTTCACTATTTGACCAAATCAATTAAAGCTATAAAAAGAGTAAGCTTTAACGATCTGGCATACCAAATCAAATCACTGTTTTTCAAAGAGGACCCGTTTTGGAATTTTGAAGATATATTGGCTATTGAAGAAAAGTTCAAAATAAAATCTACATTTTATTTTCTTAATGAAACCATCCCATTTAATCTCTTGAGTATTAAAAATTGGTATTTATCATTAGGAAGATATAATACGGATGAGCCAAAGATTCAAAACATGATAAAATTTCTTCACCAGGAACAATATGAAATAGGAGTACATGGTTCATACAACTCATATAATGATCTTAATTTATTGGTTTCTGAAAAAAAGAAACTGGAAAAAATAATTGATGAAAATATTATTGGGATCAGGCAGCACCATTTAAACTTTGATAAGAACACTTGGAAAATACAACAAGAAGCAGGCTTTAAATATGATTCCACCTGGGGACTAAACTCTGAGTTTGGATTTAAAGACAATAAATATGAGCCCTTTAAACCTTTGGAAAATGATTTCACTGTATTCCCTATGGTAATAATGGACTCTCCTTTTTGTAATTCAACCAACAAATGGGAGGCATTAGATCAACTGATAAAGACTGCTGAAACGAGAAATTCAATAATAGTACTTAATTGGCACCCCGATAACTTTAATGACAGAGAGTTTCCTTATTATAGAACAGATTTTATAAATATAATTGAAAAATTATGTGACAGGGGTGCAGAATTTGATACTTTGAAGAATTATTTTCAAGAATATTATTCATCATAAAAGTTGCGTTCCCAGCGATATTGTGGTTCTTTAATGCTAATTTGATTTGCTAGAATAAGTTGAAAAGCCCTAATGCTTTAAGGGTTATATAGAAAAATAGTCCTTCTGATCTTAATCCGGGAATATGATCTTTATTATCCTCGAAAAAATAACCCAACTCAATGTTTCCACTTATATATTGTGAAGGGAAATAAGTACATTTTAGTTTAGGAGTAATAGAATATTCAGGCGTCCCAGTCGGGAAAGAGGTTTTGGCACCAACAAAATGGGTTAACAGGTTTTGCTGCCTTGATTGTTCCATTGAGATGGAAACTTGATAAATAAAAGGGTTGTACTTAAATATATCAAACGCAACATCTATTCTCTCTATACCATGTTGAGGAAACCCAATACTTTTACCGTAATAAGTATAATTACCCCAGGTATAAAACGAATTATAAGTCCAGTTACTTACTCTTGTATAGGTTAAATGAAATTGGGATTGAGGAATCAAATCAATGTAACTCAACTTTGTGAACCATCCCAGTCTGTCAGGGTATGTTTCTCTTAATTCTTTTTTAAAATCCAAATCATCAATCAAAAACTGGCTAAAAATTGAAAGTTTGTTTCTATATCTATAATAGAATTCAAGGGAAATAAATGAATTGGCACTTTGTTCTTCATAACCGCGCCTATCAGTCAATTTTGATAAATAGAAAAAATTAGCAGGGTTTAAATAATTAAAAAGCACATGTTGTGATTGACCACCAAAAAGTACAGATTCAGTAATAGCTATTGCCAGATTTTTAGAAGGAAATATTTCCAGTCGATGAACGGCTAAATACCTCTTATACCAATCATACTGTATAGTATCTGAAACTCTAATATCGTAGCCATATTTGTCATTTAGTCGTGCAAATAAAGTACTGAATCGAAGAATTTTATTTTTTAATGTATATGAAATTTGATCAAACGAAAATGGGTTTGGTGAAAAGATCAGACTATTTGAATTAATTAATCCAAAATTTCGATTAACCCTTCCTAATAAAAACTCAGAGTTTTTTGTTTGATATGAGATATATGATTCTCCTATTCTACCTATATTCTGGTTTTGCAATTTACCAACTGAACCAAAATACAATGTATCGTTTGTGTATTGTTGATCAATATCTATCCTGTTTACAATACCAAAATTTTTATAGGAATAAGAAAGCCCAATACTTCCATCAAAGTATGATTTAGCATTTAAGGTGCTAAGATCATCGTAATTAAGAAAAGTAGAATTCCCAGCTCCAATATAGGCGTTTAAACTACCTATAGATTTACTGGAATCATTTTTTTTGTTCAATGCAA
>JAESTI010000413.1 GCA_016763665.1 Bacteroidia bacterium
ACTCAATATTAAAGTGTCTTTTAATTTAAACTGATACTCCCCAAAATAAACAGAGCTTCTTATCATTTAGATAGCTAAAGACATAAATAGAAGACTGCATTCATTTTTTAAAGCTCATTATCGTTGTAACGTTATTTGTTTAAACAAATGTATTACTTTATTTTATACATTCCAAAAAAAAATCAAATTTATTTCATAATACTTTCTTAATTAGCTGATTTACAGCAGGAAATATTCAACTACTCGTGGTCATCCCGCCGGTTAAATGAACATTATAAATTCACATTTATTAGGAATTAACCGCATCTTCCTGCATCTTTTGTGGGGTTGGCAAGAATACTCCAAAAGGATCTTCCTCAAAGAAACTGGCAAAGTGTACTTTATCAGTAATAACACGCACATCTTCACGTGTAATATCTCTAGGGTCGTTATGGCCAAGAGATTTTGTAAGCCCCATCATATCATGATGAAAACCACTTAAATAGCTGTGAACCCGAGTTGCCTTTTCCGGAATATTGATACCATGCATTCTCCATGCATTATTGGTAGTAATTCCCGTTGGGCATTCATTGGTATGGCATTTCAACGCTTGTATGCAACCAATAGATAACATAATGGCTCTTGCTGTTTCAATTGTATCCGCACCATAGGCAAAGGCAAGTGCGGCATGTGCAGGTGTAAATAATCTACCGGATGCATTTAATATTACTTTATCTCTTATTCCGGCATTTTTAAATTTTTTGTCTAAAAGTGCAATAGTTTCAATTGCTCCACCATAACCTACATAGTTCAAATACAAGTTTGGAGCTGCACCCGTGCCTCCATCTGAACCATCAACTTGTATCGCATCAGGACCTTCCCCTGTAACTTTCATTGCTTCAACCAACAGATCCATTTCCGCTAATTGTCCTACACAGAGCTTTATTCCTACCGGAAGTTCTGTCAATTCTCTTATTTTTTTACAAAAATCCATCAATTTTGCAACAGATTCCTTTGGTGTTGCTGCTATCAATTCTGCCTGTTGTGGAGGACTGATCACTGTTTTACCAACCGGAACTTTTCTTACATCCGCAATTGGTTCTGTTACTTTCGATCCTGGCAAATGACCACCTAAACTAGGCTTTGCTCCTTGAGATATCTTCAATTCGATCATTTTGATGTTGTCGTGTTTTTTAATTGTATCCACTAACAATTGCTCATCCAAAACTCTTGAAGTGTCTCCATTGGATAAAGTAGCATCTTTACCTGCACCAAATTTTCCTGTTCCCAATTGCCATACACAATCATTTCCTGCAATACCATGCGGACCAAATCCACCTTCTCCTGTATTTACAAACGCTATCTCTTTGGCTCCCAAACTAATTGTTTCACAAGCTTTATAATTTAAAGCACCATAGCTCATTGCAGATACATTGATGGTGCTAATTACTTTAAAAGGCTTTACACCCGACCGTTTTTCACCTATCTCAAAACCATAACTAGTTTCGGGAGGCGTTCCCGGAAAGTTTCTGTGAAGAATTCTGGCATAAGTAGTATTTTCAGAATCATAAATATCGAGTTCTGTTCCAAAACTCGACATGGATTTATAACCTTTTGCTTTTTGGTAAATATAGTCCCTGACAATTTTAGGAATTGGCCGCCCATCTGTGTTGGTCTCGTTGAAATATTGCAAGTACTTGTCGCGAAATACATTTTCAAAGAGATAACGAAGTCTTCCAAATGGCCCATATATTCTTGTTATTGTATGATCATCCTGAATGAATACGTCATTGATGCCAAACAAAATGGCTGCAAGTACCAAGCACCATGTTGTGCCCCACCCTCCCCACCATTGATAAGCAGGAATTGATAATAGCGCAACAATGTAAGTGAGATACTCAACTGGTTTTTGTAAAGGAGGTAAATATGAAGGGGGTGTTAAAGCATTTAGTTTGCCTTTACTCAAGTATTTATTTAAAACTTTTTTGCCAACGTTAGAAGGTTGATATGCCATGATAGTGCAGTTTTAGGGTAACATATGGTACGTTAAGTAAAAGATTTTATTTGAAAAGTAAAAATGAAACGACCAAAAAAATGTGAATATTTTTATGAGCAGGTCGTAAACCAATCGAATTATACAGTTTCTGTAGTTTCTTTAACCGAATTTGTTTCTGTGGATTCTTTTTTGAAAAAGTCTCTTTGAAACACCAATATTATTCCAACTCCTACAGAAATGGCTGTATCAGCGATGTTAAATACTGGTCGAAAAAAGACAAATTCCTCTCCTCCCCAAAAAGGGAACCAATTTGGAAATAGTCCTTCTATTAAAGGAAACTAAAACATATCAACAACCCTTCCAAACAGTAGGTTGTTATAATCGAAAAGGACACCATAAAACACGCTATCAATAATGTTCCCTAACGCACCTGCAAAAATTAACGATCCACTTATGATCAAGCCTGAACTTGCTTTTCGTTTAAATAAGTAAAACAAAACAACACCTATCCCCACTATAGCACATATTCGCAGTATGCTTAAAGTGAATTTACCATAATCACCTGCAAACTCCATCCCAAAGGCCATGCCATTGTTTTCGGTAAAATGGATGTAAAACCAATCACCTAAGACTGAAAAATATTCGCCCAGATACATATTGGTTTTTACCCAGAGTTTTAATACCTGATCAGAAACCACTATAATGGAAATGATCAATATGGAATGAATGGGTTTCACGTTCTTTTACATAAAAAAACAAGAAAGCCGAAAATCAGCTTTCTTGTTATTATATGTTTGCAATTTAAATCAAATACTAATTATACTGCTTTAGCTTGGCAGCAATACTCATTGTGGTATGAGGAACTGCTTTAAGCCGTTCTTTAGAGATTAATTTGCCTGATGTTTTACAAATGCCATAAGTCTTATTTTGAATTCTTACCAAAGCATCTTCCAGGTTTCTAATAAATTTTTGCTGGCGGGCTGCCATTTGATTCAACTGCTCCTTTTCAAGGGTACTTGCACCATCTTCTAATACCTTGAAAGTTGCTGCTGTATCGCTGGTTCCGTGACTATTAGCACTTGAAATTTGATCTTGAAGATATTGAAGTTCATTTTTAGCTGACTCCATTTTCTTTAAGATCAACTCCTTAAACTCATCCAACTCCTTGTCATTATATGTCGACTTGGATGTTTTTTTAGAAGTTCTCTTACTAGCAGTCTTTTTTTTAGTAATTGTGGTTTCCTTTTTTCCCATGGCTGTTAGTTTTTATTTATCCTTATTAGCGTTTTAATATTGTCAAATTCAATCAACTTTCCTTCCTCAACATTATCAACCAATTCAAGAGAGTTCGCCAATATTTCGGTGCAAATATAATTTAAATTATTATTTACTGCTCTATCAAGTTGATCGTGTTTTTTTAATCTTACAGTGATCTTGTCTGTAACTTCAAAATCACTTTCTTTTCTAATATTCTGAATCCTGTTTACTAATTCCCTGGCTATGCCTTCATCCTTTAATTGATCTGAGACGGTAATATCAAGAGCAACGGTAATTTTACCTTCATTAGCTACCAACCACCCCGGAATATCTCTGTACGAAATTTCTACTTCCTCAAGAGAAATATTTACAGTTTCCTTTTTAAGTAATATCTCATACGTACCAGCAGCCTCAATTGTTTCAATATTTTCTGAAGAAAATTGATTTATTATTGAAGCTATTTCTTTCATCTTTTTCCCATACTTTGGACCTAATGCCTTAAAGTCGGGTTTTATTTGTTTTACCAATAGGTCAGAATCAGTTGAGATGTAATCGATTTCCTTAACATTAACTTCTGCCAATATGATGGGTTTAACCGCTTCAACTCTTGCTTGAAAGTCCTGATTTAATACAGGAATCAATATTTTATTAAGCGGTTGCCTTACTTTAATGTTTGATTTCTTTCTTAATGACAAGATCATAGAAGACACTTGCTGAGCTATTCGCATCTTGGCTTCTAATTCCTTATTAATTAAACTATCATCATATTTAGGGAAATCAGATAAATGCACACTTATTACCTGTTTCTTACCACTAATTTGATTGAGATCCTGGTAAAGTTGATCACTATAAAATGGCGCTATTGGTGAAATGATATGGGCAACACTTTCAAGGCAATTGTATAAAGTTTGATAAGCGGATATCTTATCTTCAGAGTAAGAGCCTTTCCAAAACCTTCTCCTGGATAAGCGCACGTACCAATTACTTAAATGATCAGTAACAAACAATCGAATTAGTCGTGCAGCTTTTGTCGGCTCATATTGTTCATACATCTGCTCAACTTCTTTGATCAATGAATTCAGTACAGAAATAATCCATCTGTCTATTTCAGCCCTCTTCTCAATCGGAATTTCTTTCTCATTATAATTGAAGTCATCAATATTCGCATAAAGTGCAAAGAAATTATAGGTATTGTATAAAGTTCCAAAAAACTTCCTTTGAACTTCAACCATACCTTCGATATCAAACTTTAAATTATCCCAAGGTTGGGCATTTGAGATCATGTACCACCTAGTTGTATCTATCCCATATTTATTGATCGCTTCAAATGGATCAATTGCATTGCCAAGTCTTTTGGACATTTTGTTGCCGTCCTTATCTAAGACCATTCCATTAGCGATCACATTTTTAAACGCTACACTATCAAACAACATAACCGCAATGGCGTGCATTGTATAAAACCAGCCTCTTGTCTGATCTACACCTTCAGCGATATAATCTGCAGGGAAATTTTTCTTGAATTCTTCCTTATTCTTAAATGGGTAATGCCAATGAGCATAAGGCATCGCTCCTGAATCAAACCAAACATCAATAAGTTCAGGTTCTCTATACATTTTTTGCCCATTAGAAGAAACCAAAACAACATCATCTACATATGGTCTGTGCGGGTCAAAATTCTCAGCCAATTCCTTTTCCATAAGGCCGGCTCCAACCGCCTTTTTCACTTCTTCCTTAAGTTCTTCAATTGAGCCAATACATTTAATTTCAGTTTTATCTTCAGATATCCATATTGGCAAGGGTGTTCCCCAGAAACGAGTTCTGGAAATATTCCAGTCAACAAGATTCTCCAACCACTTTCCAAACCGACCTTCACCAGTAGACTTCGGCTTCCAATTAATGGTACTATTTAGTTCAATCATCTTTTCCTTATGCGCAGTCACTTTAATGAACCATGAATCCAAGGGATAGTAGATAATTGGCTTATCAGTTCTCCAGCAATGAGGATAAGAGTGGGTATACTTTTCAAGCTTAAATGCTTTGTTTTCCTTTTTTAATTTAACACATATATCAACATCCACAGAAACATAATCTTCCTCATCTA
>JAESTI010000207.1 GCA_016763665.1 Bacteroidia bacterium
AAAGCGGGCTGAATAGAGCCCAGGCTGTTGGCAGTAGCGATAAACATCACATTTGAAAGATCGTAGTCCAGTTCAATATAATTATCATAAAATGCTTTGTTCTGTTCCGGATCCAAAACTTCTAAAAGTGCTGATGACGGGTCGCCTCTAAAGTCAGAACCTACTTTGTCAATTTCATCTAAAACAAAAACAGGGTTGGAAGATTTTGCCTTTTTTAATGACTGGATTATTCTACCTGGCATCGCTCCTATATACGTTTTTCGATGACCTCTTACTTCGGCTTCATCACGCAAACCACCTAACGACATTCGTACATACTTTCTACCCAAGGCATCTGCAATGGATCGTCCTAGCGAAGTTTTTCCAACACCTGGAGGACCATACAAACATAAAATCGGGGCTTTCATATTAGCTTTAAGCTTCAACACAGCCAAATATTCCAAGATCCTTTCCTTTACGATATCAAGTCCATAATGATCTCTATCTAAAACTTTCTTAGCTCTATTTAAATCAAATCTATCAGCAGTAAATTCATTCCAGGGTAAATCCAAAAGCAATTCTAAATAATTGAGTACTACTGAATACTCTGCAGCTGCAGGATTCATTCTGGATAGTTTATCTAGTTCTTTGGTAAAAGTTTCTTCAACTTCTTTTCCCCATTTCTTTTTCTTACCTTTTGCACGAAGATCATCTATTTCTTTATCAAAATTGTCAACACCAAGTTCTTCCTGAATAGTTTTTAATTGTTGATGTAAGAAAAATTCCCTCTGTTGTTCATCAAGATCTCCTCTCACTTTGTCCTGAATTTGATTTTTCAGCTCAAGCATATGCAGCTCTTTTGTCAAATGCTTTAGTAAAAGATTTGCTCTTTCTTTAAGATCTGTAACTTCCAGCATTTTTTGCTTCTCTTTCACTTCGGCATTCATATTGGATGAAATGAAATTGATAAGGAAAGATGTGTTGTCAATGTTTTTTAAAGCTATGCCAGCTTCGCTAGGGATATTTGGAGAGAGTTTGATTATTTTATTTGCCAACTCTTTTAAGGATGAAACCAAAGCATCAAATTTCTTATCTTTAGGTGGGCTGGTTTCATGAATAGACTCAATTTCTGCTTTAATATATGGATCCTCATTAATTACCTTATTTATTTTAAATCGTTGCTTTCCTTGAATAATTATTGTGATATTCCCATCAGGAAGTTTTAGCATCTTTAATATTCGAGCGATCGTACCTACTTTGTTAAGATCATCCACGGTTGGATCTTCTATGGTACTATCCTTTTGCGCAACAACACCTATGATCTTATCTTTTTTATTAGCTTCCTTGATCAGGTCAATTGATTTATCACGTCCAACAGTAATTGGAATTACTACATCAGGAAAAAGCACTGTGTTTCTTAGTGGAAGAATTGATAATGAAGCCGGAATCTCTTCTTGATTAAAATCATCATCATGATCATCACCAGTTAATAATGGAATGAACTCTGTTCCTTCATCGATAAGAGAAGACCCAAAAATTTGTTCAATATCTAATGTTAGATTGTCAAATTTTATTCCCATTAATTCATTGATCTAAGATAAAAATAATTCTACGTTGCTTCTCTAACAAAAAAATTGCCAATTACCTCATATGTAGATAATACTGTAATTATGACAGATATATAGGGAATTTCATGCCAAAAATGAATAAAAGATACTTCAAAATGTTGAAAACGAGGGCAAAGCAATAAACCAAAAATTAGTAATTTGGCGGCATAATTATTTACGAATAACGAAATAATACGAATAGCTTATGAGTATATATTCTAATTGCGAATAACTTATAGAACTAGTACACGAATTAACGCATTTACTAATTTACGAATACACGATTACCAATGCCACTAATTGCAGATAGGGTTAATAAATTTGAAGAATCAGAGACTTTGGCAATGGCTAAATTGGCCAGAGAGTTAAAGCAGCAGGGGAAAGATGTTATTAACTTAAGTACAGGTGAACCAGATTTTGATACACCTAATCATATCCGTGAAGCTGCCAAAAAAGCCATTGATGAGGGACATACACACTATCCACCAGTTACTGGTTATGCTGAACTGAAAAATGCCATTTGTGCAAAGTTTGAATCGGGTAATAGCCTAAAATTTTCGTCCAATCAAATTGTTGTTTCTACTGGTGCCAAGCAGTCTATTATGAATACTTTGCTTGCTACTATCAATCCTAGTGATGAAGTTTTGCTACCTGCACCCTACTGGGTAAGCTATCCTCAAATGATCAAAATGGTTGATGGAATCCCCGTTATTCTTGATACACAAATTCAGAGTGACTTTAAAATAACTTCGGAACAACTTGAAAATAGCATTACTGAAAAAACTAAGATGTTGATCTTGACATCTCCCTGTAATCCAACAGGAACAGTATATTCTTATGAAGAACTGAATAGTATTGCTACCATATTAAAAGACCATCCCAATATTTTGATTATTTCCGATGAAATATACGAGCATATCAATTTTGCTGGCCAGCACAATAGCATTGCACAATTTGAGGAGATAAAAGATCGCGTAATAGTTGTAAATGGGGTGTCAAAGGGTTTTGCCATGACCGGGTGGAGAATTGGATACATTGCTGCTCAAGAAACAATTGCAAAAGCATGTGAAAAGATACAAGGGCAATTTACTTCTGGGGCATCAAGCATCTCACAACATGCTGCATTAAGCGCTTTGTCATCTAATCTTGATGAGACCCATAAAATGTGTGATGAGTTCAAAAACAGAAGAGATCTATTATTAAACCTGTTAAAAGATGTCTCGGGAGTTAAGACTAATGTTCCGGACGGTGCGTTTTATCTGTTTCCTGATATTTCTGAATATATTGGAAAAAGTGATGGAGAAAATACAATTAATTCATCAAAGGAACTTTGCATGTATTTATTGAATCAACATAGCCTTGCCTTGGTTCCCGGTGAGGCTTTTGGAAATGGTAATTGTATAAGAATTTCTTACGCAGCATCAACAGAAGTAATAGAAGAAGCAATTAGGAGACTTAAAAGTGGTTTGGAAACTTTAGCGTAGCAAGGCTGCAGACAAAATGGAATATTGGAAATTTGGAATAATGCAATAATGGAAATGTTTGAAAGAAAAAATGTTAACCGCGGATTCAAAAAACTTCGTGTTTGGCAGGATGCAGTAATGCTTTATGTTTTTGCAAGTAAAATATTTACTAATTTCCCGTTTGAACTTAAAAAGATAGCATCCAACAGTATTGATGCTTCCCATAGCGTCTCACGAAATATAGCGGAAGGCTATTGCAGAAGAAATTTGAAAGAATATTTAAACTTTTTAAATTATTCTCTTGGTTCAAGTGGCGAGTTTCACTCTTGTTATAGCAGTTGTTTTAAAGCTAATCAAATTTCAAAAGAAGAATACGAAGAACTTGATAAATTGCATTACAAAGTTGAAAATCAATTACTCAAACTTATTGAATCATTACAAGCAAAACAGGTCTCTGGAAAATGGGAAGATAATTTTAATAGCAACTAACCCCAAAATTCCATTATTCCATCATTCCTGTTGGATTGAGTTTTATGTTAAATAAACAAGGTAACATCCCAATTCCATGATCGATATAATTAATTCCTTTAAAGATTGCAAAGCACTTGTTATTGGAGACTCCATGCTCGATACTTATTTGTGGGGTAATGTAAATAGAATTTCTCCGGAAGCACCTGTACCAATAGTGTCTTTAAATAAAAGGGAAAATCGTTTAGGTGGTGCTGCCAATGTTGCTTTGAACATCAAATCTTTGGGCGCAGAAGTTGCTCTATGTTGCGTTACTGGCAATGATCCGGAAGCCAAACTTTTCAATGACTTATTACAAAGTAATAAAATCGGTACGGATGCAGTAGTTGTAGATGAATCACGTATCACATCTGTAAAAAATAGAATTATAAGCAATAACCAACATTTAATTAGAATTGATAATGAATCAACGGATGATTTGGATGAGAGCATAACCAATCAATTACTTGATAAAATAGAGAACCTAATTCAGAATGTTGACGTAGTTGTCTTCCAGGATTATGACAAGGGAATGATCTCTGCAAAACTAATCGAA
This sequence comes from Bacteroidia bacterium, assembly GCA_016763665.1. The sequence continues at coordinate 4,113 of JAESTI010000207.1, forward strand.
CGAACAATTTTCTGGGCAAAGAAGAAAGATATTCCCGTTGTGGTTGATCCAAAAAAGAACAATTTTCATAATTACAAAGGAGCTTCACTTTTCAAACCCAATTTAAGAGAATTGGAGGAAGGCTTAAAGATTGATGTCGACAAAACCAATATTGATAACGTAAAAGACGCTTCTGATAAGTTGATGACTGCACTTGAAGCCGATGCTGTGATGATCACTTTATCAGAATTAGGAATCTTTGTCAGCGACGGGAAAAATCACAACATCATACCTACTGAAGCACAAAAAATTGTTGATGTTTCTGGTGCCGGAGATACAGTTATCAGTATTGCAGCTTTATGTTTAGCTACAAACCAGGATTTATCTTCCACAGCCAAGTTAGCAAATCTTGCAGCAGGAATTGTAATTGAAAGCGTTGGAGTTGTTCCGATAGAAACCAATGAACTTATCAAACGAATTGAGCATCTGTAAGTAAAAAGGCAAAATTAAAAAGGATAAAGTTTAATATATTTGATTAATGCCCGATATAAAACTTTTTACTTTAAACTTTTTACTTTTTAATTGACTTAGATGGTCCGCTTTATCAACCGCATTCGAGAAAAATTCAACCTAAGCATTTATGGCAGTAAAGATTCAGTTTTAAGGGGTCTGAAGATCGCTACTTTGTTGGCATCAGCTATTGGCGTATTAAACCTTGTTTATTATTACGGCTTTCCGCAATCACCAGAGTCAAAAGAAATATCACTCTATATAATAAAAGGAGTATTTGTAATATTTATTATTTCTTACCTAACTAGATTCTTATACTCTTTTCATCCATTAACTTTTCTATTAAAAACATGGTTTGAAGGTCTGTTGATGTTGCTTCTTATCTATGACGGTATTAGCCTATACCTTTTCAATGTACCGCTGTTGGAAAACCTGTTTAATAGGTTTGGGGTAGAAACTTTTACCCACTTCTATGTATTGTTCATCCAAATGTACATGATGGTTATAATAGGTTTAGAAGCAGCAAAAGCCAGTCGCTATTTAACACAAATTGATCTAAGGCCCTCAACTACATTTATGCTTTCTTTCTTGATATTGATATTGACAGGTGCAGGTATGATCATGTTGCCGGAAATGACCACAATTGACGGAAGTATGCCATTTATAGATGCATTATTTACTTCTGCTAGTGCAAGTTGCGTTACCGGACTAATGGTAGTCGATGCTTCAACTTATTTCACGTTTAAGGGGCACGTAGTAATTCTAATTTTAATACAACTTGGTGGACTGGGAATCATTTCGTTTGCGGCATTTTTTGCATCCTTTTTAAGTGGAGGTAACGTTGGGGTAAAACACGCTTCTATTATAATGGATTATTTAAGCCCTGAATCACAATATAACACCAAAGCCATCCTTCGTCAAATTATTCTCACAACGCTTAGTATTGAGATTATTGGTGCAATTGTAATGTTCAGTTTGTGGAATCCTGCCATAGAATTTAATGGAACAGGAGACAAAATATTTCAATCTATATTTCATTCCATTGCAGCATTTTGCAACGCCGGTATATCCACATTTCATGGTGGCCTGTATAATGAACAGCTCAGAACATCTTATATTTTACACATTGCCTTTATGCTATTAATGGTACTGGGAGGTATTGGCTTTCCAGTAATTCATGATCTCTTTGGGATCAAACACCTGCGAACAAGGTTAAAATATCCTTGGAAACAATGGGACGTAGGAACAAAAATCTCGATATACACTACAGGAGGATTAGTATTTGTTTGTTCAATAGTTTATTTTTTTTTAGAACAAGACAACACCTTAAGTGGAATGGACACTGGAGAAAGCATAATTACATCTGTTTTTCAAACTGTTACAAGGACAGGAGGATATAACACTGTGGATATTAGTCAAATCGGTATTCCGTCATTAATTATGGATGTTTTTAATGTTTATAGGTGGCTCATCAGCATCAACAGCTGGAGGAGTTAAAACCTCTACCCTGTTCATAATGTTATTGTCTGCTTATACTACTATTAAAGGAAATAAGAAACTGGAAGCATTTAAACGAAACATCTCACTTGAACTTTTACATAAAGCGTTTACTATCTTTGGATTTGCTACTTTATTCGTTTTAACAGGAATATTTGCCCTATCTATTATAGAACCAGACATTGACTTAGTTGATCTTGCATTTGAGGAAATATCAGCATTTGGAACAACAGGCTTGTCTAGAGGAATTACTGCCCAACTGTCTGATTCGGGAAAAGTGTGCTTGTTGATCTCAATGTTTGTTGGTAGAGTCAGCACATTGGCACTTTTCTTTTCATTGAGTACTCCTCAAACCAGTTATAGCCATAAATATCCTGACACTAATTTTATGATTGGATAGATTATAGTTAGGGGTATAGAGTTATGAGTTATTGGTTATTGAAGTTTAATTTATCTCGGACCAAAAATCAAACTTCCAATCCTTACAATCGTGCTCCCCTCCTCTATTGCAATTTGGTAATCGTTGGACATGCCCATTGATATTTCTTTAAAATCTTCTTTGTTTTCAAAGTGATTAATTTTGGTCTTATCAAAGCATTCTTTCAAATTTCTGAACTCTCCACGAATTTGATCTTTATTTACGGTAAAAGTTGCCATACCCATCACGCCAACAATATTGATATTTTTCAATAGATTAAACTCTTCACTCAGTAAAACCGCTTCTAATTCAGAAATCATAAATCCTTGCTTGGTTTGTTCTTGTGCGATATACATTTGAAGCAAGCAATTAATATTTCTGTTATGCTTGATAGCCTCCTTATTAATTACCTGTAATAATTTAAGACTATCAACTGAGTGAATTAGGTGAACAAATGAAGAAATGTACTTGACTTGTTTTGATTGCAGATTGCCAATGAAATGCCATTCAATATCCTTTGGAAGTTGCCCATACTTTTCCTGAAGTTCTTTGGTTCTGTTCTCCCCAAAAATTTTGTGCCCAGTATCATAAACTTCTTGAATATCCCTGACAGGTTTTGTTTTGGATACAGTTACCAGCTTGATATTTTCATATTTAAACGCTGCTAAAAAATCAAGTCCCATCTTTTTCACTAATAACTAACAATTACGAACTAAAAACTAACTCATTTTATCCTTTTTTTAACAACCTTCTTTCTGTTGCTATTGTTAGTATTTTTCTTCCTGGTCTTGATATTTTTATGATTATTCATATTAGATGAGTTCTTAATTTCTTTTACTTCTTTCCTATCTTTCTTTTTAATATCGTGCGGTTTGTCAGCATCTCCCGGATTGTTTTTAGCGTTCTTTTTTTGATCAACAAGTTGTTTTTTGGGAATATTAACACTCAAAGTATCTCTACCTAAAATAGGTTTTTCTACTGATGTTTTTTCATCCAAATATTTTTTGAGTTGATTGTCATCCCCGGAATTATCCTGTGAGTATGCGGTTATACACAAAATGGAGAACAATGACAATAACGCGAATCTATATTTATTCATACCTTTATATTTTAGTTTGTAAAAATACTCTTTTACTCTTCAATAGTGCAAATAACATTCCAATTCTACATTTATAGATTACTCGTTTTCATACTTCTTTGTTCTACACTTTATTCCTGTACTGAAGAGAAAAAACTATTACCGGAAGACATTTTAACTATTGATGAAATAGTTCCAATTTTAGTTGATATTCATATAGCTGAGGCTGATATTTATCTAAAAAAATATAAAAAAGACACTGCAGGGAAGATTGCATCATCATATTATCTGGAAATATATAAAAGACATAATATAAGCGTAGCTGATTTTGATCACAGCTTTAATTATTTTATAGACAACAAAGAATTGATGGATGAAATTTATGTAAAAGTGATTGACGAACTTAGCAAAATAGAAGCTAACGCTGTAAAGAAATTAGAAGAATCAAAAAGACAAAAAGTTGAGTAAGCAAAAAATTGTTGTATTGTCTGGAGCAGGTGTAAGTGCAGATAGTGGTCTGAAAACTTTTAGAGATATGGGTGGTCTGTGGGAAGGCTATGATGTAATGGAAGTTGCTTCCCCCGGAGGATGGCAGAAAAACCCTGAATTGGTATTAGGCTTTTATAATGAAAGAAGAAGACAACTTATAGATGCCAAGTGTAATGATGGACACTTAGCTCTGGCTAAACTTGAAACTAAATATGATGTGACTATTATTACCCAAAATGTTGATAACCTTCATGAGCAAGCCGGTTCAACTAACATTATTCATTTACATGGTATTCTAACAAAATCGCAGAGTACAGCTGACCCGAGCTTAGTTTATGAAATTAATGGAACGGAATTAAACGTTGGTGATAAATGTGAAAAAGGATCCCAACTTCGCCCTTACATCGTATGGTTTGGAGAAATGGTTCCAATGATGGATGAGGCTATTCCAATTACTGAAAAAGCTGATATATTTATAGTAGTTGGTACCTCATTGGAAGTTTATCCCGCAGCGGGGCTAATAAATTACGTTCCGGAAGAAGCTACAAAGTATGTGGTCGACCCGAAAATCCCAACAGGATCTTCAACATACATTAATACAATTTTTATTGAAGAAAGGGCTGCTGTTGGAGTACCTAAGTTAGTAGATAAATTACTTTCTTAGTGGTTATCAACATTTGAACAATATCTTATCAACATTTCCACATTTTATAAATTTTCATTTTGAGAGCTGATTTTCTCATTTTGTAAAATCCAAATTCTTCTGTGAATTCTTATCTTCTAATTTTCAATGACTTAGAACTTAACTTCTTTTGGTATACATATTGTTTTACTATTTTCTACGTAAAAACCCCTAATAGAATATTGTATCGTTTTTACTTTTTATTTGGTATATTCAAAACTTTTATTTGGAATATAAGTATAAACCACATATATTGTACATCTTTCTATAGGGATTTTCTGGGCTTGGATGGGGATAAAAACCAAGTTAAAACACTAGAAAACAAATTGTTAACCTAACTTATTAACAGCCATGAGTCATCACCAAACACACAAGGGGTTTGCTGTGCAGTGTTGCCAAGCCTCTAATTATTGTTGTTTCTGGTTCAGCAGAACAACCAATAACCTAACGGAGAAGTTTACGAAAGCATTTGCCTTCATTATAAGCTTCTCCTTATTTTTTTTATTGAGCTTTAATTCCTTTGCTCAATGCCCTACTGCTGGGTTTTCATATAGTGTAACCAACTCAGATGTATCTGTAAACGATACCTCAAACGGTGGCAACGATTGGTTCTGGGACTGGGGTGATGGTTTTCAGGAGTTCGTACAATTTCCCCCGGTACATACTTATGGTGTTGCAGATACGTATACTATAGTACAAATAGTAACTAACACAACATCTGGCTGTAAAGATACCGCATTTGCTACAGTAACCGTTGGTGGTGGCTGTAACATAGTTGGCAATTATACTTACATGAATGACACTGCTGACTATAAAAAAATACTGTTTACAGATATGTCTACAAGTCCTGATACTGTTAATTTCTGGGAATGGGAATTTGGAGATGCTTCAGCACTAGACAATACTCCTAATCCAATGCATTTCTATACCATAGCAGGGTCTTTCAATGTATGTTTAACCATTAAAGATACCAAGAACTGTTCAACCCAGTTCTGTAATACAATAAACACAGATCACTGTGGGAATGCAATAATGGATTACGATGAAACAGGAATCGACTGTGGTGGCGCTCAATGTATTGCTTGTGGTGGAGGTGGAAATTGCATGGCCAACTTCAACTTCCTGCAAGACACAATCGATCCTAAGAGTTTTACTTTTAACGATATTTCCACATCTGACTCTATAATTCAAACTTGGAACTGGGATTTTGGAGATGCTACTAATTCAACAGTCCAAAGTCCAGCACATGTTTATAGTGTGGACGGAACCTACAGTGTTTGTTTGACTATCAATTCAGCAGGAGGTTGTTCCAATAATTATTGCCAAACAATTAGTACAGGAGGTGGTGCTGCTCACTGCTCCAATAATGTTATGGATGCAGATGAAACAGATATTGATTGTGGTGGTGTTGATTGTGCTCCTTGTGGTGGCGGTGCTGTATGTAATGCATATTATATGTATGGCATTGATACAACCAATATATATAATGTATTTTTTCAAGATAACTCTCAGGCCGATACGTTACAAACAGTAACAAGCTGGGCATGGGATTTTGGTGATGCAACTTCTTCAAATTTGCAAGACCCATCTCATGTGTATGCTAACAATGGTGATTATTGGGTTTGCTTAACTATAACTACCAGCGATACTTGTACCCAAAGCTGGTGTGACTGGGTATATGGCGTGGGAGGCGGAACCGACCATTGTACAAATAATATTATGGATGCTGATGAGACTGATATTGACTGTGGTGGTATTGACTGCGGACCCTGCGCAGGATGTGATATATATGCTGATTTCTTTGATTACAGAGATACACTCGATCCAATGAACTTGATATTTGATAATGGTTCATGGGGAAACCCCTACGTTAAAGTAAGATGGGAATTTGGTGATGGAATTATAGATACCATCAATATGGGTTCAACTTCACATAAGTACCTTTACACAGGTGGTTATGATGTATGTTTAGCGGTTGAAGATTCTTCAGGTTGTATAGATAAAATATGCAGATGGATAGAAGTTGATACTTTAGACCCATGTGATATTTATGCATATTTTGATTTCATGAATGACATCAATGACACGAGTGGGCTTACCTTGATATTTACAAACAATTCGGGAGGAGCTCAATACCCCAACGATTATTATTGGGAATTTGGCGATGGGATGAATTCCAAAATGATGAGCCCTGTGCATGTCTACGGTTCGCCTGGCTCTTCTGGGTTGATCTTTATGTTACTGATACCATTTCAGGATGCAGCGAAATGTATAGCCAAAATATCAATGCAGGCGATGCTACTTCAGGAGGATGCTTTACTTCAGCGTACTTCACATTCTCACCGGACAGTGTTGGAAACGGGATAAAATTCTATAACAATTCTAGTGAATTTGCTACATCTAGCTGGGATTTTGGTGATGCCAACTTTAGCAACGTAACAAGTCCATATTATACTTATGTTGGTCCAGGATTTTATAGGGTATGTTTAACAGTAATGGATTCTGCCGGATTTTGTCAGGACCAATATTGTATGGATATTAAAGTTGGTAATGATACAAATGCATGTTATGCTTCGTTCAACTTCTTCCCTGACGCTTCAGGTAATGGAGTAAGCTTTAGCAATAATTCCAATGGTTACACTGATGCCCAATGGGATTTTGGTGATGGTGTATTTGACTACACAGCAAATCCTTATCATGTATATGGCGCATCAGGTTATTACTGGGTATGTTTAACCGTTAGTGATTCCATCAATGGGTGTATGGCAAACTTCTGTGAAAACGTACAGGTTGGTCAGGATACAACCGGAGCTACATGTTACACGTACTCCGACTTTACTTTTATTCCTGATACAGGAAATATGGTTCACTTCAATAATAGTTCTCAAGGGTTTACTGAATCTAATTGGGACT
>JAESTI010000424.1 GCA_016763665.1 Bacteroidia bacterium
ACGGGATGTGGTTCTTGTGTAGTTAGCTGTAGTGCAGAAAATAATGTTCCGGTAGTTGGCAAAACAGAAGTTGCTAACAGAAGAGAAATGCATTGGTTGAGAATAGATAGATATTATAGCACCTCAGATCCGGATTCAATTACTCCAACTGCAGATGGTGTTGGTAAAAATGCATATGGATTGTCTTCAATAAAAGATGGTATAAGACATATGAGTGGAGATGTGACAATTACTCCTACTGAAGAAATTTATCCTCTTGCGCAAACTCAAACTCACGAAACTCTTGCAGGCCGACCTATTATTAAAGAAACGACTTTAGATAAATACAATAAGAATTCGTTCGCAGGAAATGAGGACAGGGCACATATCCAGAAAAATTTAAAAACTATATACGAGAAATTTGATCCCAAAGGTCATCATTGGGCAATGGTAATTGACTTGAATGCATGTACGGGATGTGGTTCTTGTGTAGTTAGTTGTAGCGCAGAAAATAATGTTCCTGTAGTTGGTAAAACAGAAGTTGCCAACAGAAGAGAAATGCACTGGTTGAGAATAGATAGATATTACAGTACCTCAGATCCGGATTCAATTACTCCAACTGCGGATGCAGAAAACCCAGATGTAGTATTTCAACCAATGTTATGTCAGCACTGTGATAATGCTCCTTGCGAGAATGTTTGTCCTGTTGCGGCAACCAATCACAGCTCTGAAGGGATTAACCAAATGGCATATAACAGATGTATTGGAACCAGATACTGTGCTAATAACTGTCCATATAAAGTAAGAAGATTCAACTGGTTGGATTATGCAGACAATGATAGTTTCCCATTGAACTCTCAGGAAATATGGCAAGGGAAAGAGTCTTGGGGTATGATGGCATCATTACCAAGAATGGCCCTAAATCCTGATGTTGTTGTAAGAACAAGAGGAGTAATGGAAAAATGCTCTTTCTGTATTCAAAGAATACAGGGAGGTAAGCTAGAGGCCAAAAAAGCAGCGAGGAATGTTAGAGATGGAGAAGTTAAAACAGCTTGTCAACAATCTTGCCCAGCTAATGCTATTAAATTTGGAGATCTTTTAGATAAAAACAGCGAGGTTTCAAAATTATATAAAAACGAGAGAATGTATCATGTGTTGGAAGAGTTACATGTACTACCATCGGTGGGGTATTTAACTAAAGTTAGAAATCGTTCCAAAAAGGATAATAACAAAGCATGACAAATGAGCAGCGTAAACATCCATAAAGAATTATTGGGATGGGATAAAGCAAGAAATATTGCGATCACTATACAGTTATTAAGTGAAAATTGCTCGAAAGAAGAAATAGAAGATTTATATACCAAGGACAGTACAGTAAAGATATCATTGATTAATGATTGGAGAAAGCATAAGGGTAGTATAAATGTAAGTTTAAATTGAGATAAAGGATAACTAAGAACTATATGTCACACCACCTTTCACCAATAAGGCCAGCTATAATAACAGGGGATAAGACTTATACTCAAATAACTGAAGATATTTGTGGGCCTGTTGAAAGTAAGCCAAGCAAACTGTGGTTTTTATGTATTAGCATAACTTCGATGGCATTGTTGTGGGGGTTTTTGTGTATAGGTATTGATATCTGGTTTGGAATTGGAACATTTGGTCTTAACAAAACCGTTGGTTGGGGATGGTGTATTGTGAATTTTGTTTGGTGGATTGGTATAGGACACGCTGGTACTTTGATCTCTGCAGTATTATTATTGTTTAGACAAAGATGGAGGACAGGTATTAACAGGTCCGCAGAAGCAATGACTATTTTCGCAGTAATGTGTGCCGGATTGTTTCCGTTAATACATATGGGTAGAATTTGGTTGTTATTCTATCCACTCCCATATCCAAATACAAGAGGGCCGTTATGGGTAAATTTTAACTCAGCATTATTTTGGGATGTATGTGCAATAAGTACTTACTTAATAATCTCTTTAATATTTTGGTATATAGGATTAATTCCTGATCTAGCCACTGTACGAGACAGGGCTAAGGACAAAATATCAAAAGCAGTTTATGGAATAATGAGCTTTGGTTGGAATGGTTCATCAAAGCATTGGCACAGGTTTGAAATTATTTCCTTGCATCTTGCAGGATTGGCTACTCCTCTTGTGCTTTCTGTGCACAGTGTTGTAAGTTTCGACTTTGCAACTTCAGTAATTCCAGGTTGGCATACCACAATTTTCCCTCCATATTTTGTTGCAGGTGCGATATTCTCCGGCTTCGCAATGGTATTGACATTGATGTTGATTGCGAGGAAAACGATGAAGCTTGAAGATTATATTACAATAGAGCATATCGAAGGAATGAACCGCATTATTCTTGCAACAGGTTCTATTGTTGGCATAGCTTATATTACTGAGTTATTCATGGCTTGGTATTCCGGTAGCACTTATGAATGGTATGCTTTTATAAACAGGATGACTGGTCCATATTGGTGGGCTTACGCAATCATGATGACTTGCAATGTTATTTCACCACAGTTGTTTTGGTTCAGAAAAATGAGAAGAAGCCTTTGGGTTACATTCATTTTATCGATAGTTATTAATATTGGAATGTGGTTTGAGAGATTTGTAATATTTGTCACGTCTTTGCATAGAGACTATCTTCCTTCGTCATGGGCCATGTATGCTCCTACATTTGTGGAGGTTGGAATATTTATTGGAACATTAGGCTTGTTTTTTACTTGTTTTTTACTTTTTGCTAAGTTCATGCCGGTTGTTGCCATTGCAGAGGTAAAACACAATTTGAAATCAGCAGGAAGTCAATATTTAGGAAGTAATGGACATGGTGCATTACATGAAGTAGAAGTGAAAGCTGAAGAGCCAAAAGAAGAGGAAGCTCCGGTAGCTGAAGATTCGCCAGAAGAGAAACCTGAAGATGATCAAAATAAAGAATCAAATGAATAACAAGAAGACAAAATTTATTCTGGGTTTCTTTGATGATGATGAAATTGTATTAAAAGCGATAGCAAATATTCGCGAAAAGGGAATACCAATTCATGATGTTTATACACCTTTTCCGATACATGGTATGGACAGTGCATTAGGGTTAACATATACAAGGATTCCAAGAGCAGCTTTCATGATTGGTGCCACGTTTTGTTCAATTGCATTTTTAACTATGTGGTATTTGAATGCGGTAGATTTTCCAATAAACTTTGGTGGTAAGCCAGGAGCTTCGTTTCCTTCGTTTATTCCACCAACTTTTGAGGCAACAGTACTTACTACTGGAATAGGAATGGCAATTATTTATATGACAGTTAATCATTTGGTTCCTTCTCC
>JAESTI010000208.1 GCA_016763665.1 Bacteroidia bacterium
ATTTCTTTGAAAAAAGACTTAAAAATCCCATCTTTGTACGCCCAAAATTACTGTTAGAAGGATTAAATGTGATATTGAATTATAATTTGGAATTGATAAGTAGATGATCTCTCTTTGTAAGCGTATTTTCCTGTTCAGTTTTCTTGTTTTATCATTTGGACAAAGAGTTGAATCCAGCAATAACTCACCCTATTCTTATTATGGCTTGGGAGATGGCAAAGATCAACCCTTTGGGTACAGTGCTTCTATGGGGGGGATTTCAGCGGCGCTGTCCAGCCCTTTTAATTTGAACTTTTATAATCCGGCCTCTTACCACACCATGGAATTGACCACTTTTGAAACCGGGTTATCAGCAAATATGAGAAGAATGTTTGGAAAAGATAGTACTCAAACTGTCGGTAACATTAGATTTTCACAATTGGTAATAGGGTTTCCTGTGAGCAAAAGGATGGGAGCCAGTTTCGGGTTAATTCCTCTTAGCTGGAAAGATTACAGTAGTGAATTTACAGAAACACTTCCTGGAATTGGTACATACACAAGGAGACTTTCAGGGAAGGGTGGTTATTCACAGTTTTATATTGGAGGAGGATATCAAATAACCAAAAATATTTCCATTGGATTAAATGTGAACTATTTGTTCGGAGCAATAAAAGATCAAAAGATCACCGAATTTCCTGATTCATCAGATAATTATAATACGCGGGAAAGTATAACCACTACTATAGGGGATGTTTTGCTTAATACGGGATTACAGTATCAAATGAAATTAAAGGAGGATGTGAAATTTACTATTGGGCTTTCTGGATCTATTTCCAACAAAATAAATTCTATTAGATTTAAAGTTGCAGAAAGGTATGAATATGCTACATCATTTACCACACCGGTTACATTTATACAAGATACTGTTGCAGTAAATGAGGAGAGTAGGGTTGTTGAGGAAAAAGGAGAGATCACACTACCCTATAGAGGTACTTTAGGTTTTAATTTAGAGAAATCAAATAAATATTTGATCGGACTGGATATAGGTGTTGCCCAATGGTCAAAATATATGTACTTCGGCCAAACAGGGTTGCTTCAAGATAGTTGGAATGTGGCTATTGGAGGCAAATATATACCTGATTATAATGCTGTGGGAAATTATTGGAAACGCGTTTCTTATAGAGCAGGATTGAAATATGCGAAATCGGAACTACTCATAAACAATATACCTATTACTGAATATGGCATAAGTTTTGGTATTACTTTACCAATGATCAAGACGAGATCAACCATTAATTGTGGCATTGAATTGAGTAGCAGAGGTACAAAAAACGGTGGGCTGATTAAAGAAAATATGGCAAAATTGTATGTGGGATTTACTTTAAATGATAAATGGTTTGTTAGAAGAAAAATTGAATAAAGAATGAAGAGTGTTAAGAATATAATATTACGATGTGCTATTGCTTCTATCATTGGGATAATGATTGTTGGGAATTCTAACATAGCTGTGGCTACGGATGGCCCAAAATGGGGAAAGGACAGTTTGAAGTGTCTGCAAAATGTTTCGGTTTATCGAAGTTATTATAAACAAAAGAACTTTCAAGATGCTATTGAATCATGGTATTGGGTTTATCACAATTGCCCGGGAGCAAGAGAACAAACCTTTAAGGATGGTACAAAGATCATAAGGTATCAAATAAAAACAGAGAAGGATAAGGCCCAAAAACAAATGTTAACCGACACATTGTTTAAAGTATTTGATGATAGAATAAAGTATTTTGGCAAAGCAGGTTTTGTATTGGGAAGAAAGGGTATCAGTATGATCAAATATAGAGTAAGTGATTATGAAAGTATGTTCAATACATTCACAAAGTCCTTAGAGTTGCAGGGAAACAAAGCAGAATATATAGTGTTACATCCTTATTTTTATTCAAGTGTTAAAATGTATGAGAATGAAATGATCACCAAAGCTGAATTGATCAATAATTTTCATAAGATAACCGGGATAATTGATAATAATTTGGACGGAAAATCAAAAGAAAAATATGAGGGAGCACGGGAAAAAGTGCTTACAGAATTGATGAATGCTCATGTAGTAGATAGCTGCGGTGATGCCGTAGCTATATTTCAGGGAAGGTATGATGCTGATCCTGAAAACCCTTCAATTTGGAAACAAGCGGCCAATTTCTTAGCAGCTACTAAATGTCTAAAAACTCAATTATATCTTGAGGTAACAACGAAAATGTATAAAAATGAGCCTAGTGCTGAATCTGCAGTGCTATTAGCTAAATTATTAGTCAGCCAAAACAAATTTCAGGATGCGATTAAATACTATGAAGAAGCTATTGAACTAGAGGAAGACAATGAGAAGAAGGCTAAGTATTACATGCAACTTGCCAAGGTTTATTACGGACAAATAAGTAATTTCCCAAAGGCAAGATCATACGCTTACAAGGCAACGGAAATGAGACCAAACTGGGGGGAACCGTATCTTCTAATTGGAGATTTATATGCCGGAAGTGGTAAACTATGTGGTACCGGGACGGATTTTCATAGCCATGTAGTAACCTGGGTGGCTGTAGACATGTGGGTCAAGGCCAAATCTGTTGATCCATCTGTAGCCGAAGATGCCAACAAGAAAATTGGAAATTATTCTCAGTATTACCCTGATAGAGAAGAGATTTTCTTCGAACGATTAGATATAGGCGGTACATATACTGTTCCGTGCTGGATCAATCAGCAGACAAAAATAAGAGCTGCAACACAGTAAGGATGGTTCTAACACTTTCTTTTGAGCAGATTTAATTATCTTGCAATATATTGATGACTCCTAAAATCAAATTATTTTCAATAATTATTCCTTTTTTGATACTAAGTTCTTGTGAAACTGATATCAACAAGGTCAATCAAATTACATCTAAAGATGACTTTGCAAAAGAAACGGCTAAAAACGTTGAAATAATTTATACAGAAAATGCTATGCTTGAGGCCAAACTGGAATCTCCGCAGCTTGATAGATATGAGACTGACGACCCTTATTTTGAAATGCCTATCGGTATGAAGATCACTTTTTATAATGATGAAAAAGAACAGGAAAGTGAACTTACTGCTAATTATGGTATCAGTTATGATAATGAAGAGAAAATGGAAGCTAAAGATGATGTAGTGGTAATCAATAAAAAAGGGGAGAAGTTGAACACAGAACATTTAATTTGGGATGAACGTAAAGAGATGATATATTCCGATGAGTTTGTAAAAATCACTACTAAAGATGAAATTCTTTTCGGTGAGGGTTTTGAGGCTAATCAGAATTTTTCCAAGTATAAAATTTATAAAATAAAGGGTACAATAAACTTAGAAGATAGTGACAGCACTCAGAATAATTGAAATAACCTGGCTTGTATTAGCCTTTATAACTTTTGGTTTAGGAGTTTATAAATCAATAACTGTAGGGTTTATGGAGGCAAGAACCTACTGGATGTTTATATGTACGTTTCTTGCGGCAGGAATGTATGCGTTTAAGAGAATGCAACGACTTAACTACATTAAGCGAAATCAGGAAGAAGAAAGCGGCAGCTAATAATCATCAATGGAAAGCTCCATATTATTACCAATAGCCATTATTTTTTCCGCCTTTTTTTCTGGAATGGAAATCGCTTTTATAACTGCTGATAAATTCCGAATTGCAGTCCGATCTCAGAAAGGCATTTTTACTGCCAAAATTTTATCCCAACTTACCAATAAACCTTCTCATTTTATCGGAACTACTTTGGTAGGCAACAACATTGCGTTGGTTGTTTATGGAATCGTCATGGTACAACTGATGAGACCCATCATTATTTCCAATTTACCTGTTGTTTTGAATAATGAAATGATGATTCTAACAATACAAACCATATTGGCTACTCTCTTTATTTTAGTCACAGGAGAATTTATTCCCAAAGTCCTTTTCAGGATCATTCCCAACCAATTGTTGAACTTCTTTGCATTGCCAATGTTGCTGTTTTACTATGTACTTTATCCTATAGTTTACATAATACTAAGGATGTCAAAATTTATTTTAGTGAATGTTTTTAGATTAAAATATGATGAAAATGAACCGGTTTTCGGTATTGTTGATGTAACAGATTATTTGGAGAAACATACAGAACAGAAGCGTGATAAAGAGGAAGAAATAGATCAGGAAATCATATTATTTAAAAACGCCTTGGATTTTTCAAGTGTGAAAGTCCGTGAGTGCATGGTTCCTCGGCTGGAGATCATTGCAATAAATGTGAATGAATCACTGGAAAAGTTAAAGAATCAATTCAATGAAACCGGATTATCTAAAATTTTAGTTTACAAAGATTCTATAGATGATATTATTGGTTATGTTCATGTATTTGATCTGTTTAAAGTTAACGTATCGATCAACTCAATTTTGCTTTCTATAAGTATTGTTCCTGAATCCATGTCTGCAAAAGATCTGTTAACACTTTTTACAGAAAAACGCAAAACTATTGCATTGGTAGTTGATGAATTTGGAGGAACTTCCGGAATTGTAACTCTTGAAGATGTAATGGAAGAAATTGTGGGTGAAATTGTAGATGAACATGATTCTACGGAACTGGTAGATGTAGAATTAGATGATGATGAGTACATCTTCTCAACAAGACTCGAAATTGATCACCTCAATGAAAAATATGGACTTGGAATTCCTGAAAGTGATGAATATGAAACCTTAAGTGGTTATATTTTAGCTCACCAAGAAGACATTCCTGAAAAAGAAGATGTCATTGAGATGGATAATTTTTCATTTATTATTCTAGATGTAAGTGAAACGCGAATAGAAAAAGTGAAAATGAAAGTGCTTGACCAGGATTCTAAAGAAGAAATTTAGCTCCCCTATTCGTAGAATCGTTGATTCGTGTTAATTCGTTATTCTTAAATAGTTTTCTTCTATACCCTGCGGAGTAGTTACACAGGTTTAATACAAATCAAAGTGTAGTATTGATGCTGCTTGTGGCGAATTTTTTGTATTTTCGTGGCTTCAAAATTTTTAAGTAGAATAGTAAATTTTATATAAAGAAATGGCAGTAATTCAACAGATAAGGAATAGGACTGGATTAATTATGGTAATTATTGGTGCTAGTATGCTTTTATTCATACTTAGTGACGCATTGAGTAATGATTCTTCGATGTTATTCTCACAATCGAGTGTTGTTGCAGAGATCAACGGAGAAGAAATTGAGATCCAGGATTTTCAAAAATATGTTAGCAACCAAATAGAATCTTATAAGTCAAATACAGGAAAGAGAAATCTGAGTACAGCAGAAACTGATCAATTAAGAGAGCAAAGCTGGAACCAATTGGTTTTTGAATCTATTTTAAATGCTGAAATAAATAAATTGGGTATCGGAGTAAGTAATGAGGAACTATTTGACTTAGTTCAAGGCAGCAATCCCCATCCTCTTATTCGTCAGGCGTTTACTGATCCCAAAACTGGAATTTTTGACGGGGCAGGGGTCCTGCAGTTCTTGAAGAGTATGGATTTTGATCAAACCGGTGAGCAAAAAAGAAAGTGGAGAGTTCTTGAAGATGATGTGTATGAAGCTCAATTAAAGCACAAGTATAACAGGATGATCACTAAAGGGATATATGTTACGAATGCAGAGGCTCTGGTTGATCATGCAAACAGAACAAAAAGTGCGGCAATAGAATTGATTAGTGTTAAGTATAATGAAGTGGATGATGCTGAAGTAAATATTACAGAAGCTGATATAGAGACTTATTATGAGGAGAATAAGGATGAATATAAAAGAGAAGCTTCGCGAAATATAGAGTTCGTGAGCTTTGATATTATTCCATCTAAGGATGATAGCATTGAATGTTTGGATTGGTGTAAAGGGATTATTGCAGAATTCAAAGAAACTAAAAATGATTCTGTTTTTATAAATCTTAGTTCTGATGAGCCATTTAACAACACTTTCTTTAAAGAGGGTGAGTTATCGGCTGAATTAGATTCCATTATGTTTAGTTCTGATACAGGAACAGTTTATGGTCCTTATCTTGAAAGTGGAGCATACAGAATAGCTAAATTGATCAGCAAGAAAAATATTCCCGATTCTGTTAATGCTCGCCATATATTGATCAAGCCAAATCAAAATAGAAATGTAAAAGCGGCAATAGCATTAGCTGATAGTTTAAAAGAGGAAATTGAAAAAGGTAAAGATTTTGCTGAATTTGTTCAGATATTTTCTGAAGATCCGGGGTCAAAAGAAAATGGTGGTGAAGTGGGATGGTTTAACCAGGGAGAAATGGTTAAGCCTTTTAATGACATGGCATTTTACTATGCAGGCAAAGGAGATATAAGAATTATTAGGAGCCAGTTTGGTGTTCATATCATTCAATTGTTAGATTTAAAAGGTGGAAACTTGAGTGTTCAATTAGGTGTATTGATCAGAAATATTTTACCAAGTACAGCAACAGAAAGCAGCCTTTACGCCAAAGCGAATGAATTTGCAGGAAAGAACAGAACGGTTGATGCGTTTAATCAGGCAATAGCAGATATTGGATATAACAAAAGGATAGCGGAAAATGTTAAAGAAAATGATAGAACAATTATTGGTATCGAAAATGCGAGGCCAGTAGTAAAATGGGCAAACAGCGCAGAAGTGGGACAGATATCTAAAGTTATTGAATTGGATGATAAATTTGTAGTTGCTCACTTATCAAAAATAACTGAAGAAGGACCTGCAGTTTTAGAAGATGTTCGGGTTCAGGTGGAACTCGCGGTTAAAAAAGATAAAAAAGCAGAATTACTGATTGATAGATTGAACAAGGCCATGCAAGGTTCAGAATTAATTGATCAGGTGGCTGATAAACTAGGTAGTGCAACTATTGTATCAATGGATAAAATTTCATTCTTTGATGGATATATTCCAAAGGTGGGTAGAGAGCTTGATCTTATAGGTGCAATTTTTGCGTCACAGCCAGATCAATTGGTTGGCCCGATTAAAGGAGATCAAGGCGTTTATGTGTTTGTCATTGAAATTTTTCAAGATGTACCTGAGATCAATAATTACAATTATTTAAAGAGCGAAATACTAAAGAAAACATTAATTAATTCTGATTTTGCTGTTTTTGAAGCCTTGAAAGATAAGGGGAATGTGGTTGATAATAGAGCCCAGTTTTATTAGAAATAATAAAGATAGTGCAACTACCAAGTAAGCCTATTTAACAATTTAAGAATTTTTAAAAATGCACATGATACTGGATGCTAGATTCTAGATACAGCCATAATCCAGTATCTAGCATCCAGCATCTTTATTTGTTTATATGCCAGCACAAAAAGAAATAATCAACAGAGTAGATAGCAGTGGATTAATTACAATTGATCTTAGTACTATATTACCGGTTGCTGATAAGGTGATCTATGATATCAAGGACAACCTTTTTCAGGGATTGATATTAAAGGAAAAAGACTTTCGGGATTTTGTTAAAGAAAACGATTGGTCTGTCTATCAGGATAAATATGTAGGACTTTTATGTAGTGCAGATGCTGTAATACCTACATGGGCCTATATGTTACTTACCATTAACATCCAACCCTTTGCAAGTTTAGTTGTTATGGGAGATCAAAATGCTTTGGACTTAGCAATAGTTCAGAATGCATTGGGCCAATTAAATGTTGTTGACTATGCAGATAAGCGAATTGTTATAAAAGGATGTAGTGATGCGCATGTAACTGAATCAGCTTATGTAGAAATAACTCGCCTTTTAAGACCTGTTGCCAAAAGTATCATGTTTGGCGAACCTTGTTCTACAGTTCCCATTTTTAAGAAATAGCCTCAAAATCAACCTGTTAACTGTCTATTTTCTTGTTTTAGGTATGATAATTGCATACTTATACCAGCCAAAGCGATACACTTAAAAAACAATTTAAACTTTTATATTTTACATTTACTATTTTACATTTTATATTAAATATGAGGCTGAGTAGTTACTCAACATTTGTACATTAATATGAAATTAAATAGGTTAAAAATTGGACGCTGATTTATTATGATTGTTTATGAATTCCGCTGATATTCAAAAACATAAGTATTCATAAATTTTCAGTGTCTTTCAGCGTCAAAATATTTTGACAATATTGACTTAAAAAATATATCTATTTTTGCCTATACTGATTTCTTTCAGTATTAAACTACCTGAGTATTGAAAACAATACTGTTAAATAAGTATATCTACTTGGTTATAGGAGTTCTGTTTATAGCGGTAGGCTATATGCAAAATCCTAATAATCAATACTATACCGCAAATGAAGACATTGAACAAATAATTCATAGGTTAGAGGAGCAACTTCATTTAAAAGAGCAAGAACTTACCGCTGAGGTTGATGCTGTTTTGAAAGGAGGTGATTTATACCTTAAGAAGCCAAGATCTCTTATTCTGAAATTTAATAATAAAGACTTCAGTTTACTGATTTACAAAAATGATTCCTTAGTTTTTTGGTCATCTAATCAAGTACTTCCTTACGGCAAAGTGACCAATATTCCAATCGGAACTTCTGCATCCCACGAAAGGAATGGTTGGTATTTGAGGTATAAAAATGTAACAGATGGACATGTCTACCTCGGGTATTATTTAATAAAGAATGACTTTGTTTTTGAGAATGATTATTTGAAAAATGGCTTTCATCCTGACTTGGGAGCTCCCTTGTTCTTGGATATTAATAAAAGCGGAAAAGGAATTGGGAATATATCATCTCTAAATGGTAAAGCCCTACTTGCTGTATCGATTAAAGTAACTGACAATAAAGCGCTTGCTACAACTACAATTAATATCGTGCTGTGTTTTCTGGGTCTGTTATTTTTGGCAGTTTTTCTTCATTTGTTTGCTGTTTATGAACTTACAAAAATACAAGGGA
>JAESTI010000403.1 GCA_016763665.1 Bacteroidia bacterium
AATTTAAAAGCACCCTTTTAAAAGGAAAATATAGTAGAAATGCCATAGAAAAAAAATATATCCACAAAAATGGCTCAATAATATATGCCAATCTGACAGCTACTCTCGTCCGTAATCAAAATGGAGATCCTGACTATTTTGTTTCGGTTACTGAAGATGTCACTGAAAAGAAAAAAGCAGAAGAGCTCCTAAAGAGATCTCTGCAAGAAAAGGAAATACTTTTAAAAGAAATCCATCACAGGGTTAAAAATAATCTGCAGATAATTTCTAGTATTTTAAGTTTGCAATCGTCTTATCTCAATGATAAAAGAACCATTAACATACTTAAAGAGAGCCAGGACCGAATTAAGTCAATGGCATTTATTCATGAAAGCTTATATCAGACAAAAGATTTTTCGAGCATTAACATATCGGAATATATTGAGAACCTCTCTAAGAACCTGGTATATTCATTTGGAACTGAATGTAGTTTCGTGAACTTGAAATTGGATACAGATAATATAGATCTCAGTTTAGATACTGCCATTCCCTGTGGATTAATAATTAATGAATTAGTTTCAAATTCATTGAAATATGCTTTTCCTGATAACCACAAAGGAGAAATTAAAATAACATTAAAACAAAAAAACAAACGACTTATTCTTACCATTGCAGATAATGGGGTCGGATTACCTTCCGGGCTCAATTTTAAAAAAACAGAATCATTGGGATTACAACTGGTAAACACCTTGGTTGAGCAGGTAAATGGAGATATTACCAAGATGAATGTAAAAGGTACAAAATTTATCATTACTTTAGCAGCAAAACCAAAACCATTGAATAAATAATGACAGAAGCTAATATTCTAATTGTAGAGGATGAGCAAATAGTGGCAAAGGATATTAAGCAAAACCTTAAGAAATTAGGTTATAATACTGTTGGAATTGCCTATATGGGGGAAGATGCCATTAAAAAGGTAGAAAAAGAAATGCCGGACCTGGTGCTTATGGATATTAAGCTTAAGGGAAAAATGACCGGTATTGAGGTAGCAAAATATATTCGTGAAAACTTTGAAATACCTGTGATCTATCTTGCTGCTTATGCTGATGAGGATACCCTGGAACAGGCAAAAATAACGGAGCCCCATGGGTATATTATTAAGCCCTTTAAAGAAATAGACCTGAAAACAATTATTGAAATATCCCTTCATAAACACAAAAAGGAATTGAAGATAAAAAAAGAAAGGGACCTCTTTTACTCAATTATACGTGCTGACAATACTCCTAATGGCAGCATTTTTGTTAAATCAAAATATCAGCACGTTAAAGTAAGAACAAAAGACATATTTTTTGTGGAAGCGCTTGGGGATTATGTGATAATTAATACTGCTGACAAAAGATACACGGTTCATTCTACCATGAAGAATCTTGAAGAAAAGCTTCCGAAAGGCGATTTTATTAGAACACATCGGTCTTATATTATCCGTTTAGATAGAATGGTAGCAATTGAGTATCCGAATATTATAATTGATCATAACAAAAAGTACATTCCTATCGGTAATTCTTTTAAAGAAAGATTAATGAGCAAGCTGAAATTGATTTAGATTACCCCCCCCTTTTTTATTTCTTTTTGCACCTTTCAAAATAAACTCCCTGAACCCTTATCTTAATTGTCGAAGAAAACACCTGTTTTGTCGAGAAATATTTACAAATAGTCTAAATAGTTGAACACGAATCGATAATTCAATGTAATCTTAAATTCGCCTGAATTTTATAAGAGCGGAAAATAGGACTGTATATAATTCTAAATATACAGATCGCTAAACGTATTACATTATGGATTATTCTAAAAAATCGAAACTAGAATTAATAAAAGAATTAAGTATCCTTGACAAGAAACTCAGAAAAGAAAGAGAACATTCTAAAAAAACAAAGAACGAAGTTGCTGATAGGAACCGAATCGAAAGCCAATTAAAGCAAAACAGCGAGGAATATAGAAAACTAATCAATCTTCTACCTGATTCTGTTATTATTCATGTCAATCAGGAGATCGTCTTTGCAAATCCAAGTGCACTTAAGCTAATAGGAGTAAAAAACATTAAAGCTATAAAAGGAAGATCAATTTTTCCATATTTATTACCTGAATATGTTAATGGTATAAAAAATGAAATCAAGAAAGTAAAGCAAGGCATAGATGTGCCTTTTATGGAAGCGGAGATCAAAAAAGTTGATGGTAAAATTGTTGATGTAGAAATTAAAGGAATTTCGTTAACATATAATGGAAAACCGGCTATTCTGATAGTGATACATGATAATACCATTAAAAAGGAGAGAGATATGTACTACTCTATTATTGATAACAAGAGTTCTAATGGTAGTATTTTTGTTAAATCAAAATACCAATTTGTTAAAGTCAACACAAATGACATCTATTTTGTAGAAGCGCTTGGGGATTACGTGATAATCAATACTGCCGATAAGAAATACACTGTCCATTCCACTATGAAGAATTTTGCAGATAAACTTCCGCCAAGGGACTTTGCCAGGGCGCATAGATCTTATATTGTTCGTTTGGATAGAATTATGGCAATTGAATATCCAAATATAATAATTGAACATAGTAAAAAGTACATACCGATAGGTAATTCTTATAGGAAAGAATTAATGAGCAGACTGAAATTGGTTTGACATTACCTTTCTCTCCTTGTTTCACTACACTTTTCAGAAGAGTTTGAGTTTAAATCTAATATTGGTGGAAGATAAATCGAAAAAAACGGATGTTTTGTCGAAAAGTTTTTATGAATGATCTAAATTATAGATCTTATATAGATAATTAAATGTAATATCAATCTTTGAATGTTCTGATTTTCAATAATTTAATTTCAGAAACTTGATGAATTAGATCATATAATTTAATTAACTCTTAAAAAACTTAAAACTATGAAAAACATATTTATACTTATCCTGATATTGTTCATCACTTCATGCGGAACAAATGACACTTCTGATGCTGGAAAAAAGAGATCACCATCAAAAGCAGAGGCAATTGAAATGCTCGAATCAGTTTTTACGGGGTCTTTAACTCAACAGGATATAAAAGAAAAAATGGGTGCAGCCCTGACTATGTATAAGTTGCCGCAAACAGGAGAAAATTATTTGAAAGTAGGTAATTCATTAACTTCTTTAAGAAAGTAAAGCAATAATAATGTTACCGAGATGGACATAGTCACTCACATGATATTGGCGATACAGGCTGGGAAGGTGTTTCTTTTGAAGAGCAAGCGGGTATATCAGCGAGGTCATTAGAGAAAAAATTAGCGAATAAAAAATAATAAATTAACCTTGATTTTCTGTTATGTTTAAAATTACGAAAGATGTATTGATCATTACGCTGATCCTATTTTTCACTTCTTGCGGAGGAAGTGGCGGCTCCGATTCGAAGAAAGCGAAAAATTCTCCGTCAAAAAAGGAGGCAATTGAAATGCTCGAGTCAGTTTTTATAGGCTCTGTCAGTAAACAGGATATTAAGGACCTTATGGGTGCTGCTTTGACTATGTATAAGTTACCACTTACAGGAGAAAATTATTTGAAAGTAGGTAATTCATTAACTGCTTTGAGAAAGGCTAGCAATAAGGGTGTTAGTGAGATAGACATAGTTACCCACATGATATTGGCCGATACTGGCTGGGAAGGTGTTTCTTTTGAAGAACAAGCTTGAATATCAGCGAAATCATTAGAGGCAAAATTGGCGAATAAAAAATAATAAATAAGTCTAAATTTTCTTTTATGTTTAAGATCACGAAAAACATATTGATCATTACGCTGATCCTATTTTTCACTTCTTGCGGAGGAAGTGGCGACTCCAAATCAAAGAACGCGAAAAATTCTCCATCTAAAAAGGAGGCATATGCAATGCTCGAGTCGGTTTTTATAGGTGATGTCAGTAAACAAGAAATAAAAGAAAAAATGGATGCGGTATTGACTTTTTACAAGTTACCGCTTACCGGAGATAATTATCTGAGGGCAGGAAATACATTAGCTTCTTTGAGAAAAGCTAGTAGTAATGGTGTTACTGAAATTGAGATAGTTACCCACATGATAATATCCGACACTGGGTGGCAAGGTGTTTCTTTTGACGATCAGGCGGGCATTTCAGCAAAGACATTAGAGGCAAAATAAACAG
>JAESTI010000209.1 GCA_016763665.1 Bacteroidia bacterium
AAAGTAAAAAAGATGATAAAGCAAATAAAGGACCGGCTAGAAAACGTATCATCTCCTGAAGAATATAACCCCTTATTAGAAGTTCAAAATGAATTGATTACCTGGAAAAAGGAGCTTTCGGAATCAATGAGGGCAGTAGTGATCAAGTAATATGTCAAAGAAGTAAGGTCATATCGAGCCAAGTCGAAATATAGACCTTATACACTTCGACTCCGCTCAGTTTGACTAATTAATAGCAGTCATTATATAGCTATAACTCACCCGAATAAACCAACATATAATCCTCCAGTTTCTGGTAATATGCGTTAAATAACCTCGAAGATTGATTGGTATCACTAACACGAATAATCACCTCTCCCCCATTGTCTGAATAATAAAAGTTGTTAAGAATAATATCCTCCCCGAAGATCAACCCTTTTTGACCAACAGATTTGTAAATAGATTCTTTAACACACCAATAAACATATAGCATACCGCGATTGGCATCTGAGCCATGATTTGAGTTCTCAATATCCTCATGTTCCTTTTGATTTAGAAACTTATGTGCTATTCGTTCTATTTTATCTTCTATTATTTCAATATCTACACCTACCAATTTACTCTTGCTGATAACAACGGCAGCCATTTTACGAGAATGAGATATACTAGAGTTGTAATCAGGAAATTTTAAAAGTGGTTTTCCGTTTTGATTAACTTCAAGCTGTATATGAGTTGATTCAGAAACTTCATCGCATAGTTCTTCAATCAGTTTGCGAAGCATCAACCTGCTTCCCAACCATTGCAATCTCCGTTGATCAAAAGTGACATTTTTCAAGAACGCTAGTTCCCCTTGATTAAGGTTCAAATTGTCTTTAAAATACTGCTCAGTTTCGGCAATTTCCCATATTCCTAACAGGGTTTCTTCGTCTATTTTTTTTTTCAGAACTATTCCCACAACTTTACTTGAACGCCATTAAATTTTATTCTAATTTAGCAAAAATAAACCTTTCAAACTTTTACACCATGATATTATCCGACACCAGAATTTTAGAAGAAATCGAAAAAGAGACTATCATTATCGAACCTTTTAGAAGAGAATGCCTTGGAACTAATTCTTATGACGTCCATTTAGGAAAACACCTGGCAATATATGGAGATGATGTGTTGGACTCAAAACTACATAATCAGGTTGAGCATTTTACCATTCCCCCAGAGGGTTTTGTATTAGAACCTAACAGATTGTATTTAGGAGTTACTCAGGAGTATACCGAAACCCATTCTCACATTCCCTTTTTAGAAGGGAAATCCAGCACAGGTAGACTTGGTATTGATATTCATGCAACTGCCGGAAAAGGAGATGTAGGGTTCTGCAATACATGGACATTAGAAATATCATGCAAACTTCCGGTAAAAGTTTATGCAGGCATGCCTATCGGTCAATTAATTTATTTTGCCGTTGAAGGAAAAATAGAAACTTATTACAACACCAAGGTAAATGCCAAGTATAATCACAGAACTATACGCCCCGTTGAGTCTATGATGTGGAAGAACGAATTTTGAATTTAAATTTTTAACAATTGCCTGACGTACAAAAAAGGTGGGTATTGGCTGACAATCCTGATCAATCCACCATTGAGGAGTTTTCCAAACAACTGAATATTAATACTATACTTGCAAGCCTCTTGATAAAAAGAGGAATAACCACTTTTGATGAAGCCAAACAGTATTTCCGACCACAATTAGAAGACCTTCACGATCCATTTTTGATGATGGACATGGACAAGGCCATTGAACGAATTGATCAAGCCATTTCCAATAATGAAAAAATACTTATTTATGGAGATTATGATGTTGATGGAACCACTGCCGTATCATTAGTTTACTCATTCTTAAAAAGGCAATATGAGTTTGTTGGTTATTATATTCCAGACAGACACAGGGAAGGATATGGAATTTCAACAATTGGAATTGATTGGGCCAAGGAAAGGAATTATACACTGATCATAGCTTTGGACTGTGGAATAAAAGCCATTGATAAAGTAGATTATGCCAAGGAAAAAGGTATTGATTTCATTATTTGCGACCACCATTTACCAGGTGAAGATATTCCAAAGGCCGAAGCTATTCTCAACCCAAAGAGAGAAGATTGTGAATACCCTTATAACGAACTATCAGGTTGTGGAATTGGATTTAAATTGGTTCAGGCGTTTTCCATAAAGCACAATATCGATTTTGAATATTTGAAGAAGTATCTTGACCTGTTAGTTGTTAGCATTGCTTCTGACATTGTTCCTATTACCGGTGAGAATAGGACCATGGCTTTTTATGGAATTCAGCTGGTTAATGAGTCTCCAAGACCTGGTATAAAGGCACTTATTGATCTATCAAACAAAAAAGGCAAACTTGATATTACAGACCTTGTATTTATTGTTGGGCCAAGGATCAATGCAGCCGGAAGGATGGATGATGCAAAAAACGCAGTCAAGTTATTAATTACTTCAAATTTTGACCAAGCTAAAGAAGCATGCATCATCATCAATGATAACAATACTCAAAGAAGAAGTGTTGACAGCGATATCACTGCAAGTGCATTAGAGGCCATTGAAAATGATTCAAAGGCATTAAACAAAAAATCAACGGTATTGTTTAATCCTGATTGGCACAAGGGAGTAATTGGAATTGTTGCTTCGAGATTGATCGAGAAACACTATCGGCCAACTATTGTCCTTACACAATCAAATGGACATGCCACAGGTTCTGCAAGATCAGTTCATGGATTTAATATTTATAATGCCATTGATGAATGCAAAGATCTACTCATTAATTATGGTGGGCACATGTATGCCGCAGGTTTAACCATGGCTGTCGAAAATGTAGAAAAGTTTAAAGAAAAATTTGAAAAGGTCGTTTCCAAAAACATTACTGATGATCTACTAACTCCAGTCATTAATATTGACGCCTCTATCACCTTGGATTCTATTACGCCTAAGTTTTTCAGAATATTAAAGCAATTCGGGCCATTTGGCCCATCTAACATGAATCCGATATTTAGATCAGATAATGTTGAGATCAATAAGGAAAATATGCGTGTAGTAGGTAAAGATCATTTAAAACTCTCCATAAAACAAAACGGTTCCCCAACATTTGATGCGATCGCATTTGGTCAAGGTTCAAAAATAGAGGATATCAAATCCGGGAACCCAGTTAACATTTGTTACAACATCAAGGAAAATGAATGGAACGGAAGAATAACCCTTCAACTTGAAATTAAAGACATACAACTGGCGTCATAATTACGAATTGATTAAAAGATTATAAGATTGAAAAATTGTAAGATTAAGAGATCATTGGAACAACATAAGACATTTTATACATTATCAAATTCCCTCATTTTCAAATTATCAAATTACTCTCCCTTTATATAACTTTAGGCATTATAGGCACTCCAAACTTTAGATCACTTTAATTACTCATTAGTATCCAATTGTTTATTCAACAATAACTTTATAATTTCACGTTTTTAATATTATTTACCAGGATGTCTAAACTTCCCTACATATTATTAATTACTTTCTTTATTTTCTCTGCATGTGGAAAAAATGACTGTGATAACTATGTCCCGGTAATTGTTTATGACAAATTCACCAAGTATCCTAATAGTACGGGAGCTGATAGTGCAGGAGTATTAAGAATTTCCTTTGAAGATTGTGATGGTGACCTTGGAACAAGTGATACATCCGTTTTCAACATGTTCATCGATTATTATGAAAATCTGGACAGTGGTTATTCTAAAGTACTTGCACCGGTTTATGAATTTATAAAAGATACTGCTGATACTGATACCATAATTAATGCTGACACAATAAAAGCTGGGGATACATTTACTTATCAAAAATATGCCGGCGAAGATACTGTCAACTTCGAATACCGAATTCCACCTTTGACTCCTGATGGAAACAACAAATCCATAAGTGGCTTAATTGAGGTATCGTTAAATACTACTATTAGATTTAATGACGAGGTGATGTATATTTTTTACGTGGTTGATAATGCACTCAACAAGAGTAACAAGGATACTACCTTTGTAACATTCCCATAAAGCTTTTATTATTTCCATGGATATAAGCAAGCGAAGCATTAGCGATTGGTTTAAATCACTTCAAAATGACATATGTCGTGGTTTAGAAGAGTTAGACGGAAAAGAGAAATTCTCAATAGATGAATGGCAACGAGATGAAGGTGGTGGAGGGGTTTCAACTATCATCCAAAATGGAAGTCTGTTCGAAAAAGGAGGGGTTAATTTTTCCGCGGTATCCGGAATACTATCAGCTCCAGCATTAAAAAGCTTAAAATTGGATTCTCTTTTGGATGAATCCAGTAAAAGTGAATTTGATTTTTTTGCAACGGGAATCTCCATTGTTATTCATCCACTAAGCCCAATGGTGCCAATTATTCACATGAATTTGAGATATTTTGAATTGGAGGAAAATATAAAATGGTTTGGAGGGGGTATTGATCTGACTCCTATTTATATTGTTGAAAGAGATGCAGCATTTTTTCATCAAGAATTAAAACATATTTGTGATAAGCATGATCCAGACTATCACAAATCCTTTAAAAACTGGGCAGATGACTATTTCTTTATTAAACACAGGAACGAAAACAGAGGTATTGGGGGTATCTTTTTTGATCGCTTGTCACAATCTGATAATAAATCTTTAGAAGATATTTTTGAGTTTGTTAAAGATGTAGGAAACGGATTTATTCCAATATATAGTACCATCGTAATTAATAATAAAGCTACATTATTTAATGAGGATCATAAGAACTTTCAAGCATTAAGGAGAAGCCGGTATGTAGAATTCAATTTGATGTATGACCGTGGAACCAAATTTGGATTAGAAACCAACGGAAGAGTTGAATCAATATTAATGAGTATGCCTCCTGTTGCCCAGTGGGAATACAATTATCAACCCATCCCAAATTCTGCTGAGGCAAAAACCTTTGAACTACTTAAAAAAGGAATAGATTGGCACAATATTCCGTGATTTTATCATAATTCTTATCTTCGCAAAACAATACTAATATGCTAATAAATACAAATAATACTAATGGGATACTAATATACGAATAGCTTATAGCCGATAGTCAATAGCTTAACAATACGCGAATTAACCATTATAACAATGGAACAATACAACAATTAAACAATATACGACTACACGAATAACGAATCTATGATCCTTAAAGCTGACAATCTTGTCAAATAATATAGTAAGAGAACTGTTGTAGATGATGTTTCCATTGAGGTAAAACAAGGAGAAATTGTTGGACTCTTAGGTCCAAATGGTGCCGGAAAAACAACTACTTTTTATATGATCGTTGGATTGATCAAGCCAAATAAAGGCAGGATATTTTTTGATGACAAGGACATTACATCGCAACCAATGTATAAGAGGGCAAAATCAGGTATTGGTT
The DNA here is from genome assembly GCA_016763665.1 of Bacteroidia bacterium. The sequence continues at coordinate 5,458 of JAESTI010000209.1, forward strand.
ATCTCCCTCAGGAGCCATCCATTTTTAGGAAGTTAAGTGTTGAAGATAATATCAAGGCGGTTTTAGAAATGACTACGTTATCAAAAAGTGAGCAAAGTGATAAAGTGGAGGAGTTACTTGCAGAATTTGGATTGGAGTATATAAGAAAAAGTAAAGGTGATGTTCTTTCAGGAGGAGAAAGAAGAAGAACAGAAATAGCACGAGCCCTTGCTGTAGATCCTAAATTCATGCTTTTGGATGAACCATTTGCAGGAATCGATCCAATCGCAGTTGAAGATATTCAAAACATCGTAGCAAACTTGAAGAACAAAAACATCGGTATTCTCATTACTGACCACAATGTCCATGAAACGCTTGCCATTACTGAACGGGCTTATCTTCTGTTTCAAGGTTCAATTCTAAAAGCCGGAACTGCAACCGAGCTTTCCGAAGATGAACAAGTAAGACGTGTTTATCTCGGTGAAAACTTTGAACTTAGAACTTAATTATCTGCGAATAATGCGAATATGCCAATGAATACGAATACTACTAATATTATACCAATACAACACGAATTTACGAATACACGAATCACCGAATAACGAACACACGAATAAGGTATGCTCAACTCTCTGCTCAAATGGTTAATGAAAAATCGCATTCCGCGAATTCATCACTTCATGAAAAATCCTATAGAAGTACAACAGGATTGCTTGAAGATGTTAACCGAAGTAGCCAGCGATACTGAGTATGGTAAAAAACATGGTTTTTATTCAGTTAAAAATGCTGCAGATTTTCGCAACAATGCTCCAATCCATACTTACGAAAGCATCAAACCTTATATTGACAGGCTCCTTAAAGGTGAACAAGACTTGCTGTGGCCATCCAAAATAACATGGTTTGCTAAATCAGCAGGAACTACCGCTGACAAAAGCAAGTTCATTCCTGTAAGTAATGAATCGCTGGAAGAATGCCACTTTAAAGGAGGGAAAGATATCATTGCCTTATATGCTGATCAATATCCGGAAACAGAAGCTTTTAGTGGCAAGAACCTCACTATTGGTGGAAGTTCTGAGGTCAACAAACTTAATGGTGAATCTTATTATGGAGATCTTTCCGCAGTAATGATTGAAAACTTACCCTTTTGGGCCAATTATCTGCGTACTCCGGAAAGAAAACTTGCTCTTGACCCAAATTTTGAAAGAAAGATGAATAAGATAGCCAAAGAGTCTATCGATATTGATGTAAGAATAATATCAGGGGTTCCAACCTGGAACATGGTTTTGATTAAAAAAGTATTCGAGCTAACCGGTAAAGATAATTTGCTTGACATTTGGCCTAATTTGGAATTATATGTTCATGGAGCTGTTAGTTTCGAACCATACCGAAAGCAATTCAAAAAATTTATCCCATATGATGGGATGCATTACATGGAAACTTATAATGCATCTGAAGGATTTATTGGAATTCAGGATCAGCCCGAATCAACCGAAATACTATTGATGTTAGATTACGGAATTTACTATGAATTTATTCCAATGGAGGAAATTAGAACTGAGCACCCAAATGCAATAGGATTGGAAGACGTTGTACTGGAAAAGAATTATGCTGTAGTAATTTCCACTAATGCAGGTTTGTGGAGGTACAGGATAGGCGATACTATCAAATTTACTTCATTATCTCCTTTTAGAATTCAGATTACAGGACGCACCAAACACTTCATAAATGCCTTTGGCGAAGAGGTGATCATAGAAAATGCAATAGCAGCTCTGAAAGAAAGCTGTAGCCAAACTGAGGCTATCATTAAAGATTACACCGTAGGACCCATCTATTTAACTGATAAAACTAAAGGGGGACATGAATGGTTAATAGAGTTTGAGAAAGAACCAAATGATATGGATCAGTTTATTACTGTACTTGATGCCACTTTACAGAAAGTGAACACTGATTATCAGGCTAAAAGATACAAAGATATGGCCTTACAATTACCAAAAGTTCAATCCCTTAATCAAGGAACTTTTTATGAATGGATGAAAAAGAGAGGTAAGCTTGGTGGTCAAAACAAAGTCCCTCGCTTAAGTAATGATAGAAAGTATGTTGATGATATTTTGAAGTTTCTAAGTTAACTATGAAATTCGAATCAGAAAACATCTACCATTTTTATAACAGGGGAAATAATAGCACAAAAATATTTTTTACCCGTGAAAATTACCTGTATTTCCTAAATAAAATCAGAAAGTACCTTTTACCTCATTGTGATATTTTAGGATATTGCTTGATGCCAAATCATTTTCATTTTATGATATACATTAATGAAAGTGGTACTTCCCCAGTTCTAAATAATTCAATAGCTGTTCTTTTGAGATCTTATACTCAAGCAATCAATAAACAAGAAAATAGAACAGGTTCATTATTTCAGCAAAAATCAAAAGCTAAAAAGTTACATGACCCATCGGATGGCTTAAAGCCATCCGATGGGTACAACGCGCTAGATTACCCAATAATTTGCTTCCACTACATCCACCTAAACCCTTTAAAAGCCAATCTTGTTTCAAAAATGGAAGATTGGGAGTTTTCTTCGTTTAAAGATTATGTTGGTTTAAGAGATGGAAAATTATGCAACCAACTTTTAGCAAAAGAACTTCTTGATTTACCTGATAACCACAATGAACTATATGATCTTTCTTATGGTGTAATCGAGGAGAATATATTTGAAAACCCTGATCTCGTATCATGACCCTCCGCTGGAACATAGCCCAAACGGCAGAATTGAAATGGTGGAAGAACTACCTCAAAAAAAAAGATGTTAACGAATATCTGAACTGGAAAAGGGGTTATTGGCAAGATATACTAGATCAGATGCAAACAGAAATATTACCAAATAATAATGAAGAAATACTAGATACAGGATGTGGGCCTGCTGGTATTTATATGAACTTAGTTGGTTACAAAATTGATGCGGTTGATCCACTTTTAGATAATTATGACAAAAATATCGCCCATTTTAATAAGACTGATTATCCCAATGTTAGTTTTTATACTTCACCATTTGAGAAATTTGACATAAATAAAAAGTACTCCACTGTTTTTTGCATGAATGTCATCAATCATGTTATTGATATTGACATATGCATTGAGAAATTGTCCTATTATACCAGTCAAAATGGGTATTTAATTGTAACAATTGATGCGCACAATTATGCTTTCTTTAAATATCTCTTCCGGGCAATTCCTATGGATATCCTTCATCCATTTCAATACAATCTTGACGAATACGTAAAATTATTTGAATCAAATGACTTTAAACTAAAAGAAGAGGCTTGTATAGTCAAAGAGTATTTCTTCAACCATTACCTTTTAGTTTTTCAAAAAGTTTGATGAGTTCTTGGTGCCTATAGCAATTTACAGTGTGATCATTCACCATGCCTGCTGCTTGCATAAAGGCATAACATATTGTGGTGCCAACAAATTTAAACCCTCGCTTTTTCAAATCTTTACTCATTATATCTGACTTCTTGGTGCTTGCAGGAATTTCAGTCCATTTCTTCCATTTATTTACAATTGGTTTGTTATCAACAAACTGCCACATGTATTTGCTAAAGTTTCCAAATTCTTCCTGAACCCTTAAGAATGCTTGAGCATTGGAGATCACGGCATTTACTTTTAATTTATTACGGATAATGCTTTTATCATTCAACAATGCTTCAATTTTCTTACTGTCAAATCTTAGAATTTTATAAAGATCATAATCCTCAAAAGCCTTTCTGAAATTCTCTCGCTTATGTAAAACTGTTCGCCAACTTAACCCAGCCTGGAACCCATCCAACACCATGAACTCAAATATTTTCTTGTCATCAAATAAGGGAACGCCCCATTCTTCATCATGATATTTCATCATCAATTCATCATCTGCCGGCCATTCACATTTTTCCATAATGCTAAAAATAAAAAGGATGAAACTTTAGTTGATTTATACCATTGAACTCAATAGTTGGAGCTGGTATTTTGATAAACCCAAATGTACTTAAAAACGTGTTCAAAAAAAGCGATTTTGTTTCAATTCTTGTCAAGTCAATATCAAAAGATAGGTAATATTGCCTATACCTTTTAATGTCATCTCTGATAATTACCTCTTCATTTTCTGCCCACTCATTTCCAAACCCACCTAACATTCCTTCTGCACCATAACCTGCAGATATGTTTAACCAATCCGGAAGTTTGGAATCTTTCAATATAAATGATTTGATATTTGCAGATAACCAATACGTTTGCCCATTATAATCTTTAAGAGTTCGCTCCATAAATTTATCACCATATAATGATTTTGCCCTATTTTCAACTGACTCGTTGTAATTAACTTTATGTGATGAAAACTTTAAAAGTACTCTTTGTTCTTTCCATTTATAATGCTGTACCATAACCAATGCCGACCCTAATGAATTTGCAGTCAAATCACCATAAGAGGCGCCCCATTTTTCAGAAAATCCGTCTAATATTTCAATGTTGGTTAGCACCAAAGAACCCAACAACCCTCCATATATCATAGATTTATTTTCTTCTACTCCACACCAATTCAATACATCTATTCCAAACTTGCCCACATAATAAGCTGTAACAATGTGGCCTAATTTATCAACTTGATTCCATTCTTTATTATCATTAAAAAAATGGAATGAAGTTCGAGTATAATTACTGTACCAATACTTATTTAATCCAATTAAAGATCCTGTAAAGCTAGCTGCTGTAGTTATTCCAACCAATTGCAATCTCTTAGAATTGTATTCTTCTGCAGATTGAAAAAAGTTAACTTCTTTATCTTGCGCAAATATTTGTAGCTGAAAGCAAAGAAAAAGCGATACGCAAATCGAAATTCGAAATTCGAAATTTGTCAAATCCAAAATTGTAAATCGTAATTTGTAAATCATCATTCTGGACTAAAAATTTCTCCTCCAACACAATCTTCACTTGCTCCTGTTACAGAACTCAAACAATTAATTTCATCTCTTACTTTTAGTACACCTAATAACCCAAAAATTAATGCTTCCTTATAATCCACTAATTCTTTCGGTGGAACTTTCACATCAATACTAGTAAGGTCTTTAATTCTTTCAATAAGAAACTTATTCCAAACTCCACCACCGGTAACTAACATTGCTCCATTCGTTTGAATTGAATTTGAAATTTGAATTGCTATATGTTCTGCAAAAGTTCTCAATTTACTT
>JAESTI010000210.1 GCA_016763665.1 Bacteroidia bacterium
AGAGGAGTAATTGTGAAAAGTAATAGAGGTTTCCGTTGTGTCATTCAATTTGACTCGACTTAAACCATTATTGGTTCCAATCCACAGGTTCGCTTTTTTATCTTCTAGTATGTCGTTAATCGAATTATTGATAAGGCCATCATAGTTAGTATAAACCTGAAACATTTTGGAATTCACATCCATTTCAAATGATGGGGTGTATTTACTTAACCCTCTATCTGTTCCAATCCATAAATTATTTTTGGAGTCTTCATAAATACAATTGATGATATTGCTACTCAGACCATCCTTTTCGAAATAATTATAAAATGAGTTACCATCATATTTACAAATACCACCACCTAGTGTTCCAAACCACAAATAACCATGTCTATCCTGGAAAATAGCCGTTACCTGTGATTGAGGTAATCCATCTTCTACAGAATAGTTTTTAAAATTGGAAGACTGAGAGTATACCGGGTAGGTATCCAAAATGAGGATAAATACAGATAAGAAGAGGGTTATGTAGCTATTTTGCTTCCTCATGAAGAATTGGGATTAAGCGAAAGTTAAATAAAATACGAAAATTATGCGATTTGGTTCCTGTATTTGAAATTTAATTTGGATTGAACAGTAATAAGATAATAAGTAGCGAGGCTTCGATGAATTCATTGTGCCAAACTATAGGGTAGTAAGTATGAGTTTATCGAAGACTGGTCCAATAATTAAAAGAATCTAGAAGCTTATCTTTCTCTCAACTCAATAATCTCCAATTCTTCAATCTTGTCATTATTGACCTGAAACCTCACAGCGGTACTCACTTTATGAATTCCAATTTTTCCGGCAGCGCCAGGATTGATATGTAGAAAGTTTTTGAACTTCTTATCAGGCATGACTTTTAGTATATGAGAATGTCCACATATAAATAAATTGGGAGGTTTGAGGTAAATACTTTCTTTTACTTTTCTATCGTAGTTTCCGGGATATCCTCCGATATGTGTTATCCAGACATCGACACCTTCACACATAAATCTTTGATGTAGAGGATGTGTTAGCCTGATATCTTGCCCGTCAATGTTACCATAAACTCCTTTTAAAGGTTTGAACTCGGCGAGTTTATCAGAAATTTCAATAGTCCCAAAATCTCCGGCATGCCATACTTCATCAACATCTTTAAAAAACTCAAATAGTTTTGGATCTAAAAAGCCATGCGTATCTGATAGAAGTCCAATTTTGATCATAAGTTAATTAGATTTTGCCTCTAATGTATCGTTTTCTAACAAAAATCAAAACACACACAATTCCCCTCTTGAGAGTAATCCCCCTTTCTATAAGGGGGACTAAGGGGGATGTTATAAGGGTGTGGTATCAAAAAACACATTTTTATTTTCTCATTTGGGGACATTATCGACTAACTTTAATTGAGCTTAAGCCCAGCTCTTTGATATCGTTTTTTATACTGTGGATTCAATCGTGCAGCTTCTTTGAAATGTTTGATCGCTTCTTTTAGTTTCCCTTGATCTTTCATGGCGATTCCTAAGATATGATGTGCTTTCGCGTAGTTAGGGTTAATTTGGATGGCCTTATTTAACTGTTGATTTGCATTACTGAAATCCTTGAGATTCAAATAGGCAATCGCTAAATTAATATAGGCATCAGCAAGTCTTGGGTTTAACTGTATTGCTTTTTGATAATTGATTATTGCTTTCCTGTTGTCTTTTTTATTCAAATATGCATTTGCTAAGTTGAGGTATGCTTTTGTATAACCCGGATTTAATTCAATTGCTTTTGTACAATGTTTTATAGCATTGTTATAATCCTTGATAGAGTTATATAGATTGCCAAGGTTGTTATAGGCGAAAGTGATGCTTTGCTTGTTGACCGGTCTGGTTTTTGGTCGGTACATTATAACGCTTTTGTAACTAGTGATAGCTTCCTGATAATTACCAAGCGCTTCATGAGAAATTCCAAGATTGAGTAATGCAGTTTCTATACTGTTTTGAGGGTCAGTAACTGGAGGATTTAATGCAATTGCCCTTTTATAATGATTAATTGCTTCTTTATGTTTTTTAAGATTGGAATGTACTACGGCCAACAGAAATTGAGAATCATAAAACTTTGGATCAATTTCTAATGACCGTTTTAGGTAGTTTAGCGCTAATTGAATGTCTTCTCCTTTATTTGCATCAAGTCCGCTAATAGCGTATTCTCTTCCCAAATTGAAATGGGCACGAGCATTATTGTCAAGATTTTCAATATCACTTTTGAAAAGTGTAAAGTTGTTTTTCCACGTGAAATTCCGACCAATGGTTTTGTAACTATATGCGATTAAAATGATACTCAACATAGCCACTAACGGTGTTGATTTAAAAATGTTTGTCTTTTTATCAGTTAAAGAGCTCTTGCTTAATTTTATGATTGCCCATGCCAGAATTAAACAAAACCCCAATGAAGGCAGAAATAAAAATCGTTCAGCAAATATAGCAGCCATAGGAATTGCAATATTGGCTACCATTGCGATGGTAGCATAGAAAATAAATATCCCGAGACTTATTATTTTGTTTTTCTTCAGATAAACAATTGCAGTTGTGATCAATCCTAAATTGAGGAGAAGTGAACCCCAACCCTTTATGTTTGACCAACTTGTTAAAGGGATTTGATTATAAGAATAATCGTAAACCAATGGATGTGGAAAAATCATTAAACTTATATACCTATACAGATTGTAAATAGCTGTTGCAAGCCTGGCGCTATTATCTGTCGAATGCATAAAATAACTGTTAAACCAACGGATATCTCCAAGGCTTTCTGTGCAAGTTGCTCTCAATAAGAAGTAAATTCCAAATATTAAACTAAAACTTAATATGATATTTCTTAAATTCTTAATATTTAACTTATTATGTATATAAAAAATGAATGGAAAAATAACAATAAATGACAATGCGATCTCTTTAGAAAGGAGGCCGCCTAGAAAACAAAAAGCAGCTATTAACGCATGTTTAATTTTAGTTGAAGTAAGATATTTTAATAGAAAAAATACTGAAGAAATGATTCCAACAAAGCAAATCAATTCGTCCCTGCCTTTAATGTTAGCGACTACTTCTGCATGGACGGGATGTGCAATAAAAAGTAAAGTTGTTATCCAGGGGATTAGCAGGTTATGTTTTAGAAATAGATTTTTGAGCGTGTTAAAAAGAATGATCCCACAAAAAGCGAATAACAGAATATTGAAGAAATGACTAATCAATGGATTTTGACCAAAGAGTCCATACTCAACCGCATGTGTAATTAGTGGAATAGGTCTATACGAGCCTTCGGTCATTCCATTATAACCGTACCAATAAGCATTGCTGATCAATTTTGGAATTTCTGAAAACCCCTTCTTTACAAGTATATTCTCTGTAACCACTGTTTTGTCATCCAGAGCGTAATCATTAAAAATAGAATTTCCGTAAAGAATAAATGTAAAGAGAGGAATAATGGCCAACGCCCACCTCTGCTGTGACCAACCTTGTGCTTGCGAATTTAATTTGAGTTTCTTTGACATATTTACTGGGTACTCCGACAAAGAAACAAAGAAAAGTAAAAAATAAATAGTACTGCGTAATCTTATAGAGAAGGATGCATTTCCATTGCAACTATCTGGACCTGCTATTCTGATACGACAATAAAAAAGGAGCACCGTATGGTACTCCTCAGTTTCACATAAACTAACAGCCTGAGTAAATTTGCCATGTGAATAGCAAATTAAATGCTAAAGCCATAATAGTATTTGGTTCTATCATCTGGATAAAATCCTTCAATGCCTACTATGTTGCCTTTGTTTTTATCAAAAATTCTTGCAATATCTTGTGGTTTTTCAATTGATCTTTTATTTATATGAGTAATAATAAATCCTTCACGAAGACCTGAATATCTTAATTTCCCTTCTTTAAGCCTTTTTATTTTAACTCCATGAGTCAAGCCAATTTCTTCTTTTTCATTTTCTGATAATTCTTCAAATTCAGCTCCCAGCACTGTCATTATTTCTTTCTTTTCTCTTTTAATGATGGATGTAGTACCTTCTTTATTTCTTAAGATAACATTCAACTTTTCAGTATCGCCATCAGAATTAATAACTATTGCAAGTTTATCACCTGGTCTGAATTTGCCAACTTGTTCTTGTAATTCAGAGGCACTGTTTACAGCAACGCCATTTACCTTCAAAATAACATCACCCTTCTTAATTCCAGCATCTTCAGCACTTCCTCCAGGAGTTAGATCTGCTACATAAACACCTTCAATATTTTTAAGATTAAGCTCTTCAGCTAATGCAGCGTCAATATCTCTAATACTTACTCCGATAAATCCTCTTTGAACTTCCCCGTATTTTAGAAGGTCATCCATTACTTTTTTTACAATATTAACCGGGATAGCAAAAGAATAACCAATATATGAGCCGGTTTGTGACTGGATGGCTGTGTTAATACCTACTAAATCTCCCAAAGTATTAATTAGTGCACCACCACTGTTTCCGGGATTTACAACTGCATCAGTCTGTATAAAAGACTCTATCCTGTATTTATCATCCAAAATATTGATGCTTCTTGCTTTTGCAC
>JAESTI010000211.1 GCA_016763665.1 Bacteroidia bacterium
GGTTCGAGGTTTTGATAAAGTTTATCACTAATTACATGGAGCTTTTTAAAATCCTCTTTGTAATAAAAATCCCCTGCTTTTGATCTGTATTTCTCAATTGCCTTTATCTGCCAGTCCTTTAAACCCAATTGTATCCACTCTTCTTCAGACAGTATGTTAGGATCGAAGGAAAACAACTCCTCATCGTCTCTTCCTGAAAGAGAGGGAGTGTTCATGTCTGTGGGCTCCTTCGCCCCATGGGTTGGGGGTTGGGTTGCTATGAATGCATCAATCTCCTTTTCAAACTCAGAATAATCAACTTTTTGTGTAGGAACAAAGAATTCACTCCAATTTAGGTATAGGATCAGAAGTATGATTATACCCAACAACAGTAATATCCCGTTGCGCTCTCTTCTGTTAAATGAAAAGTAATCTTTGATGAACTGTTTCATAGTGTTTACACTTGACAGCCAAAGATGGATAAACCTTATACCGGTTTAATACAAAAATACAAAAGAAAACTTGAAGCTATAAGGGCAATACATTATTCCCCTTTTTTATTTATACCTTTTGATCTCACCGCTTTTAATTCGGTTTATATATGATCTCATATCTTTCCTCACTCCCGGAGATAATATGTATAGGCCCACTATGTTGGGAAAGCACATGGCAAAGATCATAGCATCTGAGAAATCAACTACAGTGCCAAGTGACATTGCAGCACCGAGTACAACAAAAGAACAGAAGATGAGCTTAAAGCTGATATCTGCAATCTTATTATGGCCAAATAAGTATTTCCATGCTTTAATGCCATAATAAGACCAGGTGATCATCGTTGAAAATGCGAACAATATTACCGCAATAGCCAGGATCAGGGGAAACCAGGATATCACACTTGCAAATGCGGTGGAGGTCAGCTCAATTCCATCGCCTTGTCCCAATGAATGCCATACCCCATCTGCATCAATAGTGCCTGTGATGACAATAACTATTGCCGTCATTGTACACACAATCACGGTATCAATAAATGGCTCGAGAAGGGCGACAAGCCCTTCGGTTACCGGCTCGTTTGTCTTTACTGCAGCGTGGGCAATAGATGCGGAGCCAATACCCGCTTCATTGGAAAAGGCAGCCCTTTTAAATCCCTGGATCAATACACCTACAAAACCACCGGCTATTGCCATAGGGCTGAATGCACCTTTTATTATCAATCCAAATGCCTGGGGAATCTGTGTGTAACTCCCGATGATGATAACCAAAGCCGCTAATACATATACTCCGCACATAAAGGGTACGATCTTATCGGTAACCCTGGCGATGCTCTTTATCCCGCCTAAAATAACAATCGCTACCAGGAATGCCATCACCAGGCCAAATATCCATCCTTTACCATATATAAAACTATCTACTCCGCCAGTAACGGCTTCAAATTGCTGAAATGCCTGGTTGACCTGGAACATATTTCCGCCACCTATGGCGCCTCCAATGCACATGATAGCAAAGAATACAGCCAGCACTTTTCCCAGTCCGCCCATTCCCTTTTCTGCAAGGCCCCTGCTTAAATAATACATCGGTCCGCCTGAAACCGAACCGTCTGAGTTCTCTATCCTGTATTTAACCCCCAGCGTGCATTCGACAAATTTTGAAGACATACCCAGTATGCCTGCAATGATCATCCAAAAAGTAGCTCCCGGCCCGCCTAAAGAGATTGCAATGGCAACACCGGCAATGTTACCCAAACCAACAGTGCCCGATAAAGCAGCTGTCAATGCCTGGAAGTGCGATACTTCTCCTTTTTCATTGGGATTGGTATAAACACCTCTAACTATATTGGTTGAGAGTTTGAATCCCCTGATGTTGATAAATCCCATATAAAACGTAAAGATCACTGCACCCAAGACAAGCCAGATCAAGACAAAAGGGATGCTGATGCCATTGGTGATAGGGATAGAATAAAAAACAAATTCAGATACAACCTTTGTTATTGGAGCAAGAAATGCATTTATTTGCTCATCCAAAGACAATTCAGCTACTTCAATTGCTTTAGAAGTATTGACTTGGGCATAGGTAATTGTTGGCAAACTGATCAGCGCCAAAGACAAAATAAAAAGGAACTTTCTCATACTACTATATTTTTAATGCATGGATTGCCACAGTAATGCCTTGCCCCGACAAGTCGGGGGGTGACACCGGTTATGGTTACAAATGTAGGCAAGTTTTGTTTATAGCACTCACTTAACCGTCTTTTTTTAATTGATGGGTAAGAATTTCCAAACCTTCAGTAAAGGAATGCGGTTCGTATCCCAGCTCATTATATGCTTTATCCAAGATGAATCCCGTTTTCGGAGGACGCCTGGCAACCTGATTCAATGATGAAGTTGAAATAGGGGTTATCAATGATTTATCTAATCCATAAAAATCAGCGACTTTATACACCAATTCGAGAATACTCATGATATCTTTTCCTGAGATATGATAAATACCTGTCGCACCTTTTATTGCGGCTGACATACATCCCTGTGCCAGGTCTTCTGCAAGGGTGGGTGCACGAAACTGGTCATCCACCACATTAATGGGTTTTCCATTTTCCAGTGCATCTTTTGCCCACAAAACCACATTGGAGCGACTCATTCCATCTACGATGCCATAAATGATTATCGTCCTGATGATGGTCCATTGAATATTGCTTTGCTGTACCAGTTGTTCTGATTCGTATTTTGACTTTGCATAATAACTCTGTGGGTTGGGTGTATCATCTTCTTTATAAGGCCCGTTTTCTCCATCAAAGATAAAGTCGGTTGATGGATGAATCAGGTGGGTGTCATGTTTTTCGCACTCATGAATCAAATAGGCAACTGCATCAACATTAATTTTCCAACAATTCTCTTTCTCAGATTCACAGGCATCCACATTGGTCATGGCAGCTGTATTGATGATGACATCAGGGTGGTGTTTTGCAAATGCCCCGCCAACTTCCCTCTCATTTGTTATATCTAAAGATTCAAATGTATAACCGGTTTTTTGTCTTAAGCGGTTTTCTCCTTTTGACGTTGAAATGAGGTCAATATCATCATGTTGCAATAATGCATATACAAGCTTTTGAC
>JAESTI010000212.1 GCA_016763665.1 Bacteroidia bacterium
CACTAAATCAATTCTCCAATTATTGGGAAGGTATACGGGAATATTATTATCCATTTGAATCAGGATTGAAAGCAGGAACTGCTGAAGTCTTTGATCATGAAATTCCCGGTGGACAGTATTCTAACTTACGTCCCCAGGCTCAGGCTTTGGGACTTGGAAATAAGTTTGTCGAAATAAAGAAAAACTATAAGGTGGTCAATGATCTGTTTGGTGATGTGATAAAAGTGACCCCATCTTCTAAAGTTGTTGGTGACTTAGCGCTTTACATGACCTCTAATAACTTAACTGCTGAAGATATATTAGAAAGAGGAGAGCAGGTTTCATTTCCTGAGTCTGTAAAGAGTTATTTTAAAGGAGATCTTGGACAACCATACAAAGGCTTTCCAAAGAAATTGCAGGCAATAGTTTTAAAAGGAGAGAAGCCTTTTAAAAACCGACCCAATGCCCATTTACAGCCAATTGATTTTGACATAGAGTTTGAAGAGTTTAAAAAGAAATTTGACAAACATCGAAGCTTCCTGGACTTTCTATCATATAAATTGTATCCCAAAGTTTTTGAGGATTATTATAATTTTCAAACGGAGTTTGGTGATGTAATGCCCGTTCCTTCTCCTCCTTTCTTTTTTGGAATGAAGCACAACGAAGAATTATTAATTGAAATTGCCTCAGGTAAAAACTTACTGATTCAATTGGTTAATGCGGGAGACACAGATGAAAACGGCATGCGAATTGTTTATTTCAAATTGAACGGACAAACACGAGGCATTGAAATTCGTGATAGATCATTTAAAGTTGAAAAAGAAGTTCATAGAAAAGTAGAAGCTGAAAATGAAATTGGCGCACCACTTCAGGGAAGAATATCTAAAATACTTGTTAAAACAGGAAGCAATATTAAGAAAAATGGACCCTTGTTCATTATTGAAGCGATGAAAATGGAGAGTACCATTACTTCTCCGGAAAAAGGCAAAGTAAAACGTGTTCATTTGAAAGAAGGCGCAATGGTTGAACAAGATGATCTGATCATAGAGCTAGTATAACGGTTTGTAAATAAGTCAACTAAATTGGGGAAGCTTAAATCCTAAATTCTAATATCTAAACTCTAAACAATCTCAAATGTTCAAAATACCAAGTTAAAAAAAGTGAACAGTTTTGGATTTATTATTTTAGTAATTCGTTATTGTTTAGTATTTAGGGTTTAGTGCTTAGGATTTTACAATAGTAAATTAAGTAGCAAATCATTACACTAGCTTAATATGAGAAGGATATATTGGAGTTTATTGGTCTTATCATTTGCAATTACCTCATCTTGTAATGATGGATCTAAAAGTGGTAGTAGTTATAAAATTCTTCCATCAACAAGCGGAAAGCCAGGTGAATTGTTAGTGGTGTTGAAAGATGAGTATTGGAATGGAGAAGTAGGTGACAGCATTCGCAAAATTTTTAAACAACCTCAATACGGATTACCTCAGCCGGAACCAATTTTTACTTTAAGTCATGTCCCACCCAAGGGTTTTGCAAGTGTTTTAAAGCGACATAGAAACCTACTAATCTTAAAAAAAGGAGATAAAGGAGTTTATAAAACCAAGAATGAGTGGTCCAAGCCACAAGTGATTATTACATTAGTTGGAAAAAATGAGCAGGATTTTTTGAGTCAACTAAGTGGGAGAAAACATGATCTTATACAACATTATAATGAAGTTGAACGGAATCGTTTAATATTAGCGTTTAGTAAAAGTCAGGACTTAGATGTAGTACATGAATTGAAAACAAGGTTCCATTTGAGTATGGTAATTCCTAAAAGTTTTTATTTAGCCAAAGCTGAAGATGATTTTTTCTGGATTAGAAATGAAACTGCTGATATTTCGCATGGCATTATGGTTTACTTTTCTGAGGGAAGAACGACCCAATTGGATAGCATTTTAGCGTTAAGAGATTCCGTTTCTAAAAAGTATATTACTAGTGAAACTGAAGGTGCTTTTATGCAAGTTGAACAACAGTATCCACCAGCTATGAATGCAATAAAAGTTAATGGCCAAGATGCTCTTGAAATCCGTGGATTGTGGCGTATGGATGGTGATTTTATGGGTGGACCTTTCCTGAATTTTTGTTATTACGATGCTAAAAATAACCGCACTATTTACCTGGATGGTTTTGTCTATGCCCCTAAATTTACTAAACGCGAATACTTAAGGCAGTTGGAGGCAATTTTATGGAGCTTGGAGGTTATTTAACTTATGTATTAGATCAGGGGGAATTAATTGGAACTTTTCACAATCATCACACTTCCCTGCCAATCTGCTAATTCTACAATTGTTTCCGAAATTGATTGCACAAACTCATCCACCGCTTTTGGAATACCATTCCAAGTGTGGTTATAATCGTGAATTATGATAACACCACCTGTAGAAAGTTTGGGATA
This sequence comes from Bacteroidia bacterium, assembly GCA_016763665.1. Next base: position 2,420 of record JAESTI010000212.1, read on the forward strand.
AAAATAATTCAATGCAGCAAGAGTGGGTTTATACAAGTCCGCATCGAGATGAACAAAAGCATAATTTGTTTCATCTAAATTTTTAACGGAATCAGGGAAATATCCGGGATGAAAATGCACATTTTCATTCCCATTAATTGATCTTTTTACTACTTCTAAATTTGTATCGGAAAAATTAGAAGTACTGAACTTTTCGTCAGTACTATTTTCAAGCAACAAATCCTGTTTATCGAATCCGCTAAATGTGTCGAACAAATGAAAGGTACGAGAGCTATCCATCTCGTGAATAATTTTGGCAGTTTCTCCTTTATATACACCCAATTCAGCAAAATCTCCAAGTATCCTTTCGTTTTTTAATCGTTCTATCTGTAACCAAAAAGTATAGAACCGAACTTTATCCCGGTAAGTTCTTTCCAGTTTCTTGAGGTTACCTGATATTTTACCATTTCTATTTGCTTCTTCCCACTTGTGAGGTTTACTTAATTTATACGACCATTTTAACTCCCAAACTTTAAAACCCAAAAACAAAAACACCAATACAAGCAAAATGCTTATCACTTGAAACAGGTCCAGAGTTATCGCTAAATTCATCTTTGTTTTATTGAATTAATACATTACGATAGTCCACAGTAAGTTGGTTACAAAAGCCAGATTAAGGCATATCCCATACAACAAGCAAAACATAACAAACCTCAAAACAGTGGTTAAATATTTCTTGTCAAATACCTTTTTCATTGCAACGATCAAATAAAATAAAATTAAAAGAACGAGTATAATACTAAAGTCAAAACCAACGATTAAATAGATTACTTGAAAAATACTGGCAACCATAAAAGCAAAGCAGTGAAAGTGTAATGAAAATATGAGAAATTCTACATATACTTTCTTCTGTTTGTAGTAAAGCAGTTTTAGAATAAGCGCGAATATTGGTAAAAGAAAGAACATCACTTTGGGATAATTTTCCTTAAGCTCATC
>JAESTI010000425.1 GCA_016763665.1 Bacteroidia bacterium
AGTCTCAAGACTTATCGTAGCGTTAATGTTGTGCTTAATCTTATTTTTTTCTGTTTCTTTACAATCCTTAAAATATTATCAATGGAAGATTCTATAAATTAAGATGTCATGAAATTATCAAAATCTCTAATCTCTTTATCTACAATAATAGCATTTCTATTTTTAATTTCATGTGGCAGAGATACCCATAAGCCAATCAAAGTCAACCATGAGTTTAAAGAGTGGATCAGCGCTTTTACAACTGGAGTTGTATCCAAAAAATCAAATTTTGAGATACATCTTACTAAACCCACCAAATTATTCACAGAAATAGATGCCCTAATTGATGAAGACCTTTTCGAATTTTCACCTTCTGTAGATGGAAAGGCATACTGGAAGGATAATCAAACCATGATGTTTGTACCCGATGAATTACTTAAATCGGGAACTACCTATCAGGTCACTTTTGCACTTGGTAAAGTTCTAGAAGTTACTAGCAAATTCGAAGAGTTCCTATATGACTTCTCAGTCATCAATCAACATTTTAGTGTAGAGATAGATGGAATTAAGTCTTATGATAATCAAAACCTAATTTGGAATAGCTTTCAAGGACAATTAAATTCCACAGATTTTATTAGTGAGGAAGAAGTTCAATCCTTACTTGAAATTCAACACAACGGCAAAGCCCTGTCCATATCATGGAACAGTGATGCGTTAGGAAGAAATCATGCTTTCAAAGTTGATAGTGTTCAGAGAAAAGAAGAAACTGTTTCCTTGCTGATCATATGGGATGGATCACCAATTGATGTTGATATAAAAGGAGAAGAAGAATTTGTAATTCCTTCTCTAAGTGATTTCAAATTGATGGATGTTAAAGTACTGCAACAACCTGAACAACATGTAAAACTAACCTTTTCTGATCCACTGGATGGAAAACAAGACCTAACCGGCCTAATTCGATTTCAGGATTATAACGACTTTAAATTTGAAATAACCGACAATTTGGTTAAAGCATACCCAAAAGCAAGACAAATAGGTACTAAAACGATCCTTGTTTAAACCGGAGTGACCAACAGTATTGGTTATAAACTTCTTGAATCTACTTCTTTAGAGATTTCCTTTATTGAAGTCAAACCCAATGTCCGTATATCGCACAATGGCGTTATTTTACCTTCATCTAATGATCTTATTGTTCCATTTAAGGCAGTCAATTTAAATGCAGTTGATGTTAATATTATTAAGATCTACGAAAATAACATTCATCAGTTTTTTCAAAACAATACTCACACTGGTTCACGAGAACTTTCCAGAGTTGGAAGATCGGTACTCAATAAGAAAATAGACCTAACCTCGGATAAGGCAATAGATTATGGGGTATGGAATAATTTCTCTTTAGATATGAGTGAATTGATCAAACCTGATCCGGGAGCTATATATAGAATTGATCTAAGTTTCAAAAAAGAATATTCCCTTTACACTTGTGAAGAGGAAGAAGAATCGGAATATAATTATGATGTGCCGGAGAATACATACAGCTATTATGGTGATGGCTGGGGATATTATGATTACTACTACTATAACGATTATAATTACTATGACTACCATTGGCGAGATAGAGATGATCCATGTAAATCTTCTTATTACTACGGCAAACATGCCAGCACCAATATTTTAGCCAGTAATATTGGACTATTGGCCAAATCTGGTTTTGAGAAAAAAATATTAATTGCTGTTACAGACATTCGAACAGCGAAACCATGGAAAGGTGTTGATATTGAACTGTTTGACTACCAGCACCAAAAGGTTGGTGAAGCAGTTTCCAATAGTGAGGGTTTAGTTTGGGTTGATCTACGGAAAAAGCCACAATTATTGGTTGCATCAAAAGGAGATGAAAAGGGGTATCTCACCTTAGAAGATGGACAATCTCTTTCCATGGCTCATTTCAATGTTAAGGGTTCGCAGGTTCAAAATGGGCTAAAAGGATTCATTTACGGTGAACGAGGAGTATGGCGGCCTGGTGATACCTTATTTTTAAATTTCATAATCGAGGATAAACAAAAAATTCTACCTGAAGACCACCCGGTTAAATTTGAATTGTACAATTCCCAAACTCAATTAGTAAAGACCATCGTCAAGAAAAATGGATTGAATGGGATATTTAATTTTACCGTAAAAACAGCTGACGATGCACCAACTGGCACATGGACTGCTAAAGTTAAAGTTGGAGGAGCTCTGTTTACAAAATACCTCAAAGTCGAGGCTATCAGACCAAATCGGTTAAAGATAAAACTGGATTACGGAGTAGAAAAACTAAGCGCTAGCAAACCTGAGCAAACAGGGAAAATGGAGGTCAAATGGCTTCATGGTGCTACAGCAAAGAATCTTAAAGCAAAAGTGGAAGTCACACTTTCAGGAGGAACAACAAAATTTGAAGGTTATGAAGATTACCATTTCACCGATCATACCAGGCGATATTCTCCTAATGAAGAGTTGATTTTTGATGGAAAAATTGATGAAACTGGTCATGCCTCAATTCCTTCCAGTGTAAAGGTTAGAGATGCCGCTCCGGGAATGTTAAAAGCTTATTTTAAAGTTCGCGTCTTTGAAGAAAGTGGTGATTTTAGCATAGATAGATTTTCAATTCCTTACTCTCCATATCATACATACGTTGGTGTTAAACTTCCTCAAGGCGATAGAAATAGAACGCTATTAACCGACAGTACTTATGAAGCCCAAATTGTAACAGTAGATGAAAACGGAAAGCCTGTTGATGTTGATAATTTAGATGTCACCGTATATAAGGTAAACTGGAGATGGTGGTGGGATAGCTCTGATGATTATGCAGCAAATTATACGGGAAGCTCCTATTCTAATCAAGTTCAACGTTTTGTAGTAAGTACAAAAAATGGCAAAGGAAATGTGAAATTCAAAATTGAATATCCTGATTGGGGAAGATATATGATAAGGATTTCTGATCGAGAGGGTAAACATAGCACAGCAAAAGCATTTTACATGGATTGGCCAGGCTGGTATAAACGTGGGAATAGGACTAATCCTGGGGGAGCTTCTGTTCTGTCATTTTCAACTGATAAGGATAACTATAATGTTGGGGAAACAGTTCAGGTTACAATCCCAGCAGCAACTAAGGGAAGGGCATTAGTAACCGTTGAAAGTGGATCCAAGATACTCAAGGCGGAATGGTTAGATGTTCAAACAGAAGAATTTAATCATGAAATTGAAGTTACTGACGAAATGGCTCCTAATGTTTACATTAATATAACATTGGTACAACCACATGAGCATGACAATAGCTTACCTATCCGACTATATGGAGTGCAACCAATTGATGTTACAGACCCTAATACCATATTAAAGCCTGTCATCGATATGCCTGAATCGATCCGCCCTGAAACAACAATTAAGGTCAAAGTAAGCGAAGAAAACAATAAAAAAATGACTTACACTTTGGCAATTGTGGATGAGGGCTTATTGGATCTGACAAGATTTAAAACTCCAAATCCACATCCTGTATTTTATGCACATGAAGCGCTGGGAGTTAAAACATGGGATCTATATAATTTTGTAATAGGCGCTTATGGAGGAAAATTGGAGCGAATACTTAGTATTGGCGGTGATGAAGGAGCTAAAGGGAAAGACAAAGACAAGATCAACAGGTTCAAACCTATGGTTAAGTTTTTAGGACCATTTGAACTTGCATCAGGAAAATCCAATACCCATGATATAGCGATTCCAAATTATATTGGATCTGTCAGGACAATGGTCATTGCAGCTCAAGATGGAGCTTATGGTAAAAGCGAAGAAACCACACCAGTCAAAAAACCGTTGATGGTTCTCGCAACACTACCCAGAGTTTTAGGTCCGGATGAAACAGTAAAACTTCCTGTAACAATTTTTGCTATGGAAGATCACATCAAAGACGTTAAGATCGAAATTATTGCTAACAACTTATTCAATTCTGGTTTTGAGTCAACTAAAACAGTTCAATTTGATAAGCCGGATGATATGGTTATTAATTTTGAATTACAGGTGGCAAAAAAAATTGGGAAAGGAGAAGTTCAGGTTATTGTAACATCTGGAAAAGAAAAAGCTACTTATGAAATAGAACTTGAAGTTAGAAATCCTAACCCATCAAGAACCAAATATATTGATGCTATTGTTGAAGCTGGCAATAGTTGGGAAAGTGATTATGAGCTTATTGGTATTGATGGCACCAATAAAGTCACCATTGAATTTTCCAACCTGCCTCCTTTAGATTTCGACCGTAGATTAAGATATTTGATTGGTTACCCACATGGCTGTATTGAGCAGGTTACATCTCAAGCATTTCCTCAATTATACTTAAAAGACGTATTGGATGCTGATGAAAGGGTTTTTAAAAGAGCATCTGACAATGTTAAGATAGCGCTGGAAAAACTGAAGAGATTTCAGTACTCAGATGGCGGAATGTCTTATTGGCCCAGTGGATACCGAAGTAGTGATTGGGGAACTTCTTATGCCGGACATTTCATGTTGGAAGCAGAAGCAAAAGGGTTTGCTCTACCCCCTGGACTGAAGTCGAATTGGGTCAGCTATCAAAAAAGAACAGCAAGAAGTTATAACTCAAGGCAGTATAAAGATCCACGAGCGAGATACGCAAGGTACAGCTACGATATGGCCCAAGCTTATAGATTGTTTACTTTAGCTTTAAGCGGAAATCCAGAAATTGGAGCGATGAACAGACTGAAAGAAGACAATAACCTTAGTTTGACAGGCTTCTGGCGTTTAGCTGCAGCATACCACTTAGCTGGTCAACCTGAGGTGGCTCAAAGAATTATTACAAGTAAAAAGGCCTTTATCCATGAACAATCAGGAAGATATGGATATACCTATGGTTCCAGAGGACGAAATCATGCTATGATCCTTGAAGCGATGAGCATTATGGAAATGCGTTCAGAAGCAGTCAGTTTAATGTTACATATTTCAGAATCTTTGTCCAGTGCACGATGGATGAGTACCCAAACTACAGCATACTCTTTATTAGCAATGGTAAAATTTGCCGGACCAAATTTAACTTCTAAACAAATGACATTTGAATATGAAATAAATTCTGATCAAAAAGAAAGCATAAATACCCAACTTCCTATAAAGCAGATCAAGGTCACATCTCTTGATATAAAAAATGGTCATATATCAGTGACAAACAATAGCGAAGGTATCTTGTATACCAGGGTGCTTATTTCAGGTAAACCTTTACATGGAGATGAACAGGCATCCTCAAACAACCTTGGGATTAATATTAAGTATGTTAATATGAAAGGAAAAGGTATTGATATAACAAAATTGGAACAAGGAACAGATTTTATTGCGGAAGTAACAGTTACTAATCCAAACACAACCCAATGGATACAAGATATCGCCTTAACACAGATATTTCCATCCGGATGGGAAATTCACAATACAAGAATGGATCAAGGACCAAACATCCATGAAGAAGATA
>JAESTI010000213.1 GCA_016763665.1 Bacteroidia bacterium
AGTAATGCTGCAGGTGCTTTTTATCATTTTTTGGAAAACGAAAATGTAAAATTGATTGGTGTAGAAGCTGCAGGAAAGGGAATTGATTCGGGAGAATCTGCTGCAACATCAACATTGGGGAGCGAAGGAATTATTCACGGAAGTAAAACACTATTGATGCAAAATGATGATGGACAGATCACGGAACCGTATTCATTGTCCGCAGGGTTGGATTACCCGGGAGTAGGGCCGCTTCATGCACATTTAAAGGAAACAGGAAGGGCCAAATATCCTCACATTACCGATGATGAGGCTTTGGCAGCCGCCAAACTTTTAGCAAAACTAGAAGGAATTATTCCTGCGCTTGAATCAGCACATGCATTGGCTTATCTTGAAAAACTTGAAGCAAAGTCAGATGAGGTTATAATAGTGAATCTTTCAGGTAGAGGTGATAAGGACATGGAAACATATATTGACAATTTGCAATGATCAATTATCAATTAACTTTTACCAATTGAATTATTATATGACTGAAAATAAAGGTCATGTTGAGGGATAATTTATTACATAAAAAGCAATAAACAATGACGTTATCATTAAATAGTATAAAGTCCCCCTTGCAGCGTTGGATTGTGGGAGAGCGAAGGGGGAGTGCGGCTGCTTGCAGCGAGGGAAGGGGGATGTAAAAACCCACATATCGCGACCAAAATTATCATTAATGGATAATTATTTGAAATACAGTGAATTATAAAAATACGTCAATGGTAGCGGAGTCGAAACATTGGCCGACCAGATTTCGACTCCGCTCAATCTGACGTTGAATTATGAGCCAAATAGAAAATAGGATCAATACGCTTTTTACAGATAAGGATCGAAAGATACTGTCAATATACTTTACTGCAGGTTATCCAAATTTGGACACTACAGTGGAGATCATTAGAGAATTAGAAGAAGCGGGAGTTAATTTAGTTGAGATAGGGATGCCATTTTCTGACCCTTTAGCAGATGGTCCCACAATTCAGGACAGTAGTCAAATTGCACTAAATAATGGAATGAATATTAAGTTATTATTTGAACAACTATCAGAAATTCGAAATAGCATACAAATTCCTTTGATATTGATGGGTTATTTAAATCCGATATTACAATATGGGATTCAAAACTTTTGTGAAAAGTGTAATGAAATAGGAATAGATGGACTGATAATCCCTGATCTACCCTTAGATGTTTATACAAATGATTACAAAGACATTTTTGACCAGAACAATTTGAAGAATATCCTGTTAATAACACCTCAAACCTCGGAAGGTAGAATTCGAGAAATAGACAGTGTTTCTAATGGGTTTATATATGCTGTATCAAGTTATAGTATAACAGGCGCAAAAACATGGATCTCAGATGAACAAGTTGAATATTTGAAGCGCATTCAATCCTATAAACTAAATAATCCCATAGTAGTTGGCTTTGGAATTTCTGATAAAGAAAGTTTTACAAAAGTTACAGAACATACAGACGGTGCTATTATAGGAAGTGCGTTTATTAAGGCTATTTCAAATGGAGAAGATCTGTCTTCATCTATTAATGACTATATAAGTTCGATAAAAAAATAATAAAATGATCATACAATTAGAGAAGGGAATTATTGACAAAGATCTGGAGTTGATCTTGAATAAGGTAAAAGATATTGGCTATAAATCGCGCAATGTTATTACGCAAAAATGCGATTATTTAGTTTGTATTGGCAAAAAGGAGTTTGATATTCGGATCATTGGCAAATTGGATGGAGTAACTGATGTCCACCGTGTTTCAGATGATTATAAATTGGTTTCCAGAAAATGGAAGGTTAAGGCTTCTAAAGTTAATCTTGGTGATAAAGTGGTGATAAAGGAGGGCGGAATGTCAATAGCAGCCGGACCTTGCTCCATTGAAAATGAGGACCAGGTAAAAAGTATTCTCAAACATCTCAAGAAAAATGGGATAAGTATTATGAGAGGAGGTGTCTTTAAACCAAGAAGTTCGCCTTACAGTTTCAGGGGCTTGGGTATTGATGGCTTGAAAATGTTCTATAATGAAGCTAAGAGAAATAAGATCAAGATCATTACAGAAGTAATGCAGGTTTCACAAATAGAAGAAATGTATGATTATATAGATGTATTTCAAGTGGGTGCAAGAAATACTCAGAATTACAATTTGTTAGATGCATTAGGGGAGCAGGATAAGCCGGTATTAATAAAACGAGGAGTTTCAGGTACTATTGACGAGCTTCTTTATTCTGCCGAGTATATTTTCTCCGGAGGCAATGAGAGATTAATACTATGTGAAAGAGGAATTAGAACATATGAAAATGCCTATAGAAACACGTTGGACCTTAATGCCATTCCTATTCTTAAGGAAAAAACACACCTACCTGTATTTGTTGATCCTTCTCATGGAATCGGTATCAGAAAACACGTTGCTTCTATGGCTCTGGCCGGAGTAATGGCTGGTGCCGATGGGATTTTGGTGGAAATTCATCAAAAACCCGAAGAGGCCTTTTCAGATGGTCAGCAAACCTTGAATTTCGAAGAATCAAGTCAGTTATTCAAAAACATTAAAAAAGCTTTTGACCTGAGAATCGGTATTTGAAATTATCAAACGTATCGCCATTCTTCCATCCCATCTTTTTGAAAAATAAACTTAAGACAATTTCGTTATGAAAGACATAATCGTATTAAATGCGAAGGCATGTCTGAATCCAGAAAACAATTTATAACGAAATTATTGACCTTAGTAGTAGGGGTTTCGCTAATAGGATTGGTAGCATGTAAGAAAAGAAAACTAAAGAAGTGCATTACCACAGATGACATTTTAGGTCCATTTTATCGTAAAGATGCTCCGACAAGGACAGATTTGAATGTGAATAATAAGACAGGAACGGAATTAAAAATTAGTGGGAATGTTTATGGAGAGGATTGCGCTACACCATTAAATGATGCTAAAATTGAGATTTGGCATGCAGACGATTCGGGTGAGTATGACAATTCAACTGATGACTTTGAATTCAGAGGAGTTGTAAATTCTGACTCAAATGGAAAGTATGAATTTTTAACAATTGTTCCTGGTCACTACCTAAACGGAGATACAAATAGACCCAGTCATATTCATTTCAAAATTACAGCGAGCGATCATGAGGAGCTAGTGACACAGTTATATTTTGAAGGTGACCCCGACATTGACGATGACCCTTGGGCTTCTGACAAAGACGCTGAAGAGAGGATAATCACATTAAATGAGGACAGTGATGGAAATAAATCAGGGACTTTTGACATCAAAATGATGCCTGATTAAAAAACACAATAAGGAAAATTATTGTCCATAATATTTATCTCAATTTGATACTTTTCATTTATCAATATAACTTGTAACTTGCTGTATTTGAGATGAATATGCCAGAAAAGGTTTCATGGTACCCCATTCGCTATACATAAAGCGAAAGGAGACAATATCATGAAAGCAAATCTTAAACTTATTCACATTTTCTTTTTAGTAATAGCTATTGCCTTTGCAACAATGTTCAGTTC
>JAESTI010000214.1 GCA_016763665.1 Bacteroidia bacterium
ATGGACAGTGCCCTGACTGTGTGTGAGAACATTGGCGCATTGAATTCCACCATGATATTTGAGGAATCTATGAGTCAACTCTACGACACCACCGGCCGATATAAGGAAGCACTAATACACCACAAAAAATACGTAGCTGCAAAAGATAGCCTCTTTAATGAAGAGAAATCAAAAAACATTGGCCGCCTAGAACAGAAACATGAATTTGAAATGGCAGAATTACAACGTAATAGAAAGGAAGAAATACTGGCTCGCCTAGAAAAAGAAAAAACAGAAAGAAGAAACAACCTTCAATACTCTGCCATAGGAATAGGTATCCTCTTGCTTTTCGGATCATTATTCTTTTTAGGGCGTTTTACAATCCCCAACTGGCTTGTAGAGTTGTCCGTATTCATGCCCTTCCTGCTCCTTTTTGAGTTTACCCTCGTACTTCTAGATCCGTACATCGAATTATACACACAAAGCGAACCCGCTTATATACTCATCTTAAATGCCATTCTTGCAGGCTCTATATTCCCCATACACAACTTGTTTGAGAGCAGGCTAAAACAAAGAATTTTTAAAGCCAAACGCATAAAGATCAAGAAACGAATGGAGCAATATAAAAAGGACGTGGAGGAGTTGTAGGTATTCTTGCTTTTCATTTAGTCCGTAGCAATTTAATCTGCGCAACAAACTACGAGCAGTTGGGCGCTGTTTCAAAATCAAAAACCAGGTCAGTCTGAGTTTATCGAAGACTAATCGTAAATGCTGAGGTTTGAGAAAAACACTTCGATAAACTCAGTGTGACTTGAGGTTCTCGTCAGCTTGGGGAAATGGGCTTTTGAAACGACTTTTTTGCAAACTAAAAAGAAGCGCCAATTCTTATGTCTACAAAATCTGCTTCAAAAGCATGTACTTTAAAGTTAAACCCTCCATATAAAAATCGAGTTATAAAGAACTTCAAACCATACCGCTGATATATGGGATCATTAATAACATAAGGCCTGTTCAGATAGATCCCCAAATGCTGGGTAAGACTAAATCTTCCCATCAATAATTCATGCCCGACAATAGCTGCACCAAATAGATGGTTAGTGTTTGGGTTATTAGTAGTGTTTTGATTGTTGCTGATTGTTTCTTTTAAGTTTTTATCTGATATCCATTCTATTCCTCCGCTAACGGCACTCATTTTTGCTAATATCCTGTTTATGCTTCCCGTTACACCTATAACAAAGTATTTTTGATCTTCCTTTTTTGCTGTAGTAAATATTGACAGTTGGTATTCCCATCTTTTGGGATGCAGTTCATCCAATTCTTTTTGTGGGAAATATTGCTTGTTAATTTGACCAGGTAAATAATCAATGCCTATGCTTGCAGTTGGGAAATTAATTCCAGCATTAGGACTTTTGATTGCGGCATTGGAGATGTGGTTATAATATCCGGCCATACTTATGTTTAGATCTTCCCTAATTTTAATATTTACTCCGGTGTTTACTACTGCAATAAAGCTGATGGTAGAGCTGAAAAAGAAATTATCAGGGTTTTTAATTTCATCATAAGTATTGGTTAAATAAACCAACCCGAAACCAAATCTGAAAAAGGGGTTTAATTTTCGTTGATAAGAAACTACAGGATCCAGGAAAGCATAAGAAGATATTCCGCTTCCGAGCAAATCAGGGCTGCCAAAATTAAAGTATGCCAATGAAAACCCAACTTTTGGATAGCAATTACAATAATCGTAAACATTTTGGCTGCTGACTTTCCATGCAATATCTGTTTGCAACCCCCAGGGATTGTATCCTGAGATATCTTTTAGCCTCTCTGAATGTGGAATGATAAAACCATAATGGGTATTAATTCCTATGATCAAATGATTCTTTAGAGAGTCTTTGTCCTTGGCAAATGCCAGAAACGGGAATGATATTAATAGCAATAAAAAGAATATGTTCTGAGCAGATGTTCTCAACCTATAGTCTTCTCTTCTCCAATAATGCATTCATGATCAATTTATAATCTGGTTCACAACTCCTCCACATCCTTCTTATACTGCTCCATCCTTTGTTTTAACCTCTTTCTTTGAATCTTAATGACCCTCTTTTTTAGTTTTCCTTCAAAGAATTGATGCAATGGGAACATTAATCCTGCAAGTCCAGCATTGAATATGAGTTTGTAAGCAGGAGCACCTCCTGTGTATTGTTCAATGTGTGGATCAACAAGTACAAGTAGAAATTCAAACAAGATCATAAAGGATAAGAATACAATTCCTTCCGCATCCTTTGGTCTAATTCTTATAAATCCTAACATTAATACTCCTCCAAACAATATTAATAGTCCAATGAAGATTGCTGAATAATGTAGATTGTTTCTCCTTGAAGTGTTCTCTGACTCTATGCGTGCTAATTCTTTTTCTTGTTGTTCTTTTATTAATTGTTCTTTTTCATATTCATATTTCATTTGCTGGCGAATGGTGGTTTTGGTGTTTTCTTCATTTACAATACTGTCTCGCATTTGTATTTCTAACTCATACATTGCTAAGGCGTCTCTAAATTTATCTTGTTTTTTATAGACTTTACTCAATAAATTGGCTGCTTCTTTTATACGTTTCACATGCCCAATCTCCTCAGCCAATATCAAAGCCTCCGACCCACTTTCTAACGCAAGTCTAATTTGTCCTAACTTTAATTGCCAACTACCTATAAAAATAGTAGTAGCAGATATTTCAGCCTTGTAACCCAATTCTATCTCTAACTTCAGCCCTAACTTTAAATACCTCATTCCCTTAATTAAACTATCTCGTTCACATAATAAAGCCCCTATATTGTGATAAGATGAAGCCATTCCTTTTTTGTCCTTCAGCTCTTCTCTAATTTTCAAACTCAACAAGTAGTTTTCAAAAGCATCTTCAAGTTCTCCTTGATTTCTATAGACTTGTCCAATATTGTTATAAGAAAGAGCCATCCCTTTTCTATCCTTAATCTCTTCTTGAATCATTAAACTTAAAAAGTAATATTCTAAAGCCTTATCAATCTCCTCTTGATCCATATAAATAAATCCAATATTATTATAAGACTCAGCTATACCCCTTTTATCCTTAACTTCTTCTCTGATCTTTAAACTCATAAAGAAGTATTCCATAGTCTTTTCAATCTTACCTTGAGTCATAAAAATAACCCCAATATTGTTATAAGAACCAGACATCCCCTTTTTATCTTTAATCTCTTCATAAAACTTTAAACTTAAAAAGTAATATTTTAAAGCCTTATCAATCTCTCCTTGGTGTTTATAGATATACCCAATATTGTTATAGGCATCCGCTACTCCTTTTTTAAACATCTTAACAAATTCATCATTTAACAATCCTTTTTCACCTAAACTTTCAGTAAGGTTTTTTTCGCATATATTGGTAATTTTAATAAAGAGAGTAAGAGCCGAATCAGGATGACTCAAATAGACCCTTTTGCTCCAAGAATTGAGGACGTTTATTTTGGTTGTATCATGGGTGGCAGTTTGGTATTCTAATTTCAGAGAGTCTATTTTAGAAGTTTGAGCATAAATTGCTGTGTGAGATAATACCATTCCAATAATCATTAATTCCTTAACTCCTTTACCCCATTTCTTTCTTTCTGTTTTTATTAATCTTCTCTTCAATTTGGTTTCAAAGAAACTGTGTAATGGGAATATACACCCTGCAATCAAAGCATTGAATATTAATTGATAAACCGGAGCCCCATCTGTCCATTTTTCAATGTATGGATCAGCTACAATTAAGATGAATTCAAAGAAGATTAAAAATGATATGAATATGATTGCCTCTGCTGCTCTTGGGGATACTTTTATATAACCAAGTGCCATTATCCCTCCTAATAATACCAGCATTCCAATAAAGATAGCTGAGTAATGTAATCTATTCCTTCTGCTTTCTTTTTCTTCTAATAGTCTTGCTTGTTCTTTTTCTTCCTGTTCTTTCTTTATTTGTACTTTCTCGTAATCATATTTCGTTTGTTGACGAAATGCATTTTTCTCTACTCCTTCATTCTTTACAGAATCCGAAATAGTGATATAATTCTCATAATATATTAAGGCATCTTCATAGTCTCCATACTTTTTTGAATACTCATATAATACTTGGTAAGGACCTCTAAGACTACGGTTGTTACCAAGTTCTTTTGTGATTTGCAATGCTTCATAGGCATATTTCTCAGCTTCTTGTTTGTCGTAATCCATGTATACTCTTGCCAACCATAACCTATAACTAATTCTACCACCATTATTGTTGACCTTTTCTGCAATATCTAAAGCTGTCTTATAATGGATTATGCTAGAATCCAACTTCCCAATCTTGTTAAATAATCTACCTAAGACACTATGATAGATTGCTAAATCTTGATTGTTTTTAGCTTCAGCAGCATAGTTAACTGCCTTTCTATATGATGATAATGCACTATCTACTTTGCTATATTTTTCATATAAACCACCAATATTATTCTCTGACACACCCAA
>JAESTI010000215.1 GCA_016763665.1 Bacteroidia bacterium
CCCAATGAAGGAGCCACAGCATAGTAATCCTTTACGAATGGAATACTAAAATCAATATTAAATGTGATAAAATTTCTAAACCAGTATTCAAATCCAGTAGCTATAAATACCCCCCTTGTAAATTCACCCTCACTTTCAATTATACCATAATGCAGTCCTGTTCTCCCTCTTACAAGCGGGTAATTCCGAACAAAATAATAATAGTAATTGAGGCCACCAACAACGGTAAATGGTGCCCAATATGCCATGCCTATACCAAGATTGAGGCTCACTCGATAATATCCCAGTTCTGTATTTAATCCAATAATGCCATAAGAGGGTCCAGAACCAATATTTGCAGAACCAAATAATTGCTTTTCGTCAAGCCTTTGAGCAATAATTGCAGAACAACTCAACATGACAATTAACCCAACAATGCTTATTTTCTTAAAATTTGAACTCATCAAAAATAACTAACCAGAAATCATGAATTTTACTCAACAATTTTACAAGGTAAAATATATTTGATACATCACAAAGAGGCAATCATTCCACAGGGTGGTTAAATCCATACTATATATAATAGAACAAAGAAAGATTTATGGCCATTCTATCAAATTTCATAAGAATCAAAAAGGATTAATTTATTGCTAAATTTGAAGCAAACCCCTCTTATATGAGTTCCCATTTTGACTCAACTTTTAATGAAGAGCTAAAAAAGCTCAATCCCAATCAGCGTGAAGCCGTAGATCAAATTGATGGCCCCGTTCTTGTTATTGCCGGGCCCGGAACCGGTAAAACACAGATCATTTCTGCGAGAATTGGGAATATTCTTAGCTCTACCAACATACAAGCAGGTCCTCACAATATTCTTTGCTTAACATATACCGATGCAGCAACCATCGCTATGAGGAAACGACTGGAAGATTTTATCGGTCCAACAGCTTACCGCGTTCACATTTATACTTTCCATTCATTCTGCAACATGGTTATACAGGAGAATCTGGACTATTTCGGAAAACGAGAACTTGAACCCATCTCGGAATTAGAACAAGTGTTATTATGCCAGCAATTGATCGTGTCATTTCCAAAAGAACATCCTTTAAAAAGATACACAGGCAATATCTATTATGAGGTGAGCAGACTTCTTGATCTATTCAGGAAAATGAAAGAGGAAAGCTGGATAGCTGAATACCTTGAGACATGCATTGACAAATATCTCAAGGACTTGCCAATGCGTGATGAATACATTTACCAGCGCAATAGTAAAGATTATAAAAAGGGAGACTTAAAAACTGCTAAGCTAGAGGAAGAAACCAAAAGAATGGAGCAACTTAATGCGGCGGCAAATGAATTTAATACTCTTCAAGATTTGATGAAAAAGAACAGTCGCTATGATTATAGTGATATGATACAATGGGTAATTAAAGCATTCAAAAAAAATCAAAATCTACTGCTAAGGTATCAAGAACAATACCAATACATTTTAGTTGATGAATACCAAGATACCAATGGATCGCAAAATGAAATGTTAAAATTACTTGCCAATTTTTGGGAAGTTCCAAATGTATTTGTTGTTGGTGATGATGACCAATCAATATACAGGTTTCAGGGAGCTAACGTTAAAAACTTGATGGACTTTCATGATGAATACAAAGATCATCTCAAAAAAATTGTACTTAAAGAAAATTACCGATCAAGCCAAAACATTCTAAATACCGCTCAACAGCTTATTGGATATAATTTTGAAAGACTAATTAATAAAATTCCTGACCTCACTAAAGATTTAACTGCCCACAATAATGAATTTGCAAACTCCCAGATCATACCAAGCATCAACGAATATTACAACACTACTCATGAAGAAGCATCAATCGTCAAAGAAATTGAAAAATTGCAATCGCAAAAAGTAAACCTAAATGAAGTCGCAGTTATTTACCGGAAACACAAACAAGTTGACAACATCATTAAGATATTAACCACTAAGGAAATCTCTATCAACTTAAAGCGAAAACTTAATATTCTTGAACTTCCATTCATTAACAAGCTTATCAAAATATTGAAATACCTGCAACTGGAATGCGAAAGACCTCATAGTGCAGAATATTTGCTTTTTGAAATAATGCATTTCGATTATTTCGATATCAGCGCTCGTGATGTTGCAGTAATATCAAAGGCATGTAGATATAACCACAGCACCAAGACAAAACCTACGTGGAGGGAATTAATCTCAAGTAGAGAAAAATTATTTCGCCTTAATCTGGAGTCATTAAAACAGATTTCAAATCTCGAGGCTAATCTGAATTATTGGATCAGCAATGTGCACAACATCACTTTTCAGCAACTTTTTGAAAAGATCATTTCACGAGGAGGGTTGCTCAACTACATCATGAAGTCAAAAGACCAAACGATGTTGATGGAGGCTCTGATCACACTTTTTGATTTTATTAAAGCAGAATCTTCACGACAAAATAAATTTGACATTAAAGATTTTCTTGAGCTCATTGAGTTAATGGAACAGCACAACATCTCCATAGAAATAAATCAAGTGAATTATGCAGATGAAGGAGTTAATTTTTTAACTGCCCACTCTGCTAAAGGACTTGAATTTAAGCATGTGTATATGATCGGTTGCGATTCAAAAACATGGGAATCAAAAGGGCCAAGCAGGGGATATAAGCTGCCTGATACCATCAATGCTTCTCCAGCAAATGATGAAGCTTCAAATGCCAATCTGGAAGAGTCTCGAAGGCTTTTTTACGTTGGTATGACAAGAGCAAAAGAGCACCTTAATATTTCATACTCTTCTGAAACAAACCAAGGAAAATCCATAGAAAAAACACAATTCATTTCTGAGATCCTAGATGGCGAATGTCAAACTCAATTCAATCAACAAGTTCATCTGGATAAAAATGAAATTTTCAATTACCAATCTTTACTGCTTTCCGAAATTAATGAACCTGTATTAAAATTACTTGACCATGAATTCATAGCATCCCTTCTTGAAAAGTACACCATGAGCGTTACCCATCTCAACAAATATTTGAGATGTCCTATTGCTTTTTATTTTGAGAATATCGTAAAAGTTCCTATTGCAAAATCAGAATATATGGAATTTGGTTCCGCAGTTCATTATGCTTTGGAACAGTTGTTTAGCAAAATGAAAGAAAGTGGTAACGGAACTTTTCCAACGCGAGATGAATTTTATGACTTCTTCAAATCCGATATGTTTAGAAGAAAAAACTCTTTCACAAAAGAGCAATTTGAGCGGAGACTAGAATACGGACAAACCATTTTGCCTGATTATTACAGCAAATACATCAATAATTGGGACAAAATAATAGTTCCGGAATACCGAACCAAGAAAATTGAAATAAGCGGAGTTCCTTTAACCGGAGCGGTAGACAAACTTGAGTTTGATGGAAACGAAGTAAATGTGGTCGATTATAAAACTGGAAAACCAGAAAACGGATTAAAAAAACTAAACTCGCCAACAGACAAAGACCCCAATGGTGGTGATTACTGGCGACAAATTGTTTTCTATAAGATCTTACTTGATAATGATAGAACCAAAAAATGGAAGATGGTTTCGGGGGAAATGGATTTTGTAGAGAAAAATAGAAAAAGTGAGTTTGTTAAGAAAAAATTACATGTCACTGATGAAGATAAAAAAGTCGTAATCTCACAAATCAAAGATACCCATCAAAAGATCATGGACCACCAATTTGAAAAAGGCTGCGGAGATGATAACTGTCAATGGTGCAATTTCGTGTAGTACAATTATGATGCACCTGTTGCTCTGGAATTGGTAGAGAGTGATGAAGTTTAATTAATACTTAAAGTGAGCTAAAGTATGGAGTGCCTAAAGTTATATACTCTAAACACGTTGACCAATTAAAACTCTAATTACCAG
>JAESTI010000216.1 GCA_016763665.1 Bacteroidia bacterium
TCTGATTCTGATGAGAATGCAAAAATAGAAGGCGATTTCTTTTTTGCAGAAAACAAACAATTCCAAGTCATTTAAACACAATATCTTTTACCAAATCCTCCTTAAGTTCTTCGTTGAGCCTTTGGAGGATTTTTGTTTTATCGTACATCAACTCTTGCCGAAGTACATCTGAGCTTAAATAAACGTTCAATACACCATTTTTATAATACAACTTGTCGGTATAATGTTCAATAGATGGGCCTAAGGATTTGCTCCATGATTCTTTGATCCTAACTTCAGTGAGTTTGGGTTTTAGTACTTTTGAACCTGACACCTTTTTCAGAATATCGCTTAAACTTTCTTCGTTTGAGTTTCTCATAGGTTCGTTATTCGTGTATTCGTTAATCGTAAATTGTTAATCGTAAATTGTTAATTGTAAATTGTTAACTGTTTACTACACCATTTTGAATTTTATAAACCCTTACCGGTACTTTTAGCGATTCAAAGAGTTCACTAAGTCTATTGCTATTGGTATCCGTAATAAATAATTGCCCAAAGCTGTTTGAGGCGATCATTTCCATTAGCTTCCCTACTCTCGAATTATCCAGCCTATCGTAAATATCATCTAATAACAACAATGGAACACGATTGGTTTTATCTTTAATAAACTCAAATTGAGCCAATTTCATAGCAATCACATAGCTCTTTTGTTGTCCCTGCGAACCAAATTTCTTTAAAGAATATTCCTGTATCTGAAAAATAAGATCATCCTTGTGAACTCCAACTGTACTACGCTGTAATATCCTATCCTTTTGTAATCCTTCTTTTAGTAATTCCTCAATTACACCTTCATTTAATTGTGATTGATACACCAAATTCACAGCCTCTTTTCCATCAACTAAGTTATCATAGTGCTTTTGAAATATTGGAATGAAATCCTCAATAAATTCCTTCCTCACCTGATATATCTTTTTAGCCAACATACATAGTTTTTCATCCCAAACTTCTAAACTCTCTTTGTCATAAGAATTTGTTTGGGCAAACTGTTTCAGTAGCGCATTTCTTTGGGATATCACACGATTATAGTCAACTAGATTTACAAGATATTCTCTATTGAATTGAGAAATAATTCCATCCAGGAACTTACGCCTTGTTTCACTACCATCAATGATCAGGTCCAGATCCGAAGGAGAGATCATGACAATTGGAATCAACCCTATATGATCAGCTAATTTCTCGTAGAGCTTATTGTTACGTTTAAATTGCTTGCGTTGATTCCTTTTTATACCACAATGAATATTCTCAACATGATCACTATTCATAAACCTACCCTGAATAACAAAAAAAGGTGCTTCATGCAAAATATTTTGTGAATCGATTGGATTGAAATAACTCTTACATAAACTTAAATAATGGACTGCATCCAGTAAATTGGTTTTTCCTGAAGCATTATCACCAACAAAGCAATTTACTCCATCATTTAATTCCAACTCAGCAGACTCATAATTTTTGAAATTTACTATGGAAAGTTTCTCTAAATACACGGGAATAACACTAATATACTAATAGGTGCTAATGATACTAATTATTAACGAATATACGAATAACGACTATAGCTATACACGAATTAACGAATTGGAAAATCCTTATTATGTTGTATTTTTGCACAAAATTTTATGCGAAGAAGATAGATGTTAATAAATTAAGAATTCAGGATTAAGAATTAAGAATGTCTTTAGATAATAGCCTTATAGAACGAATATTTACGAATAACGAATTAATACGAATATACAAATACACGAATTAACGAATAAATCATGTCAGATAAAGACGAATCACAAGAGCAAGATAAGAACCCGGAAGAGAATAAAGATGAATCTCAGCAAGAGCTTAATGAAGAAGGATCAATAGAAGAAGAATCTAAAAAAGAACCTGAAGATACATCAGAAGAAGAACCTAAAGAAGAAGGTGATGATGAAGAGGAAGAAGGAGAAGAAGAGGAAGAAGAAGAAGGAGCAGAAGAAGCAAAACCTGAACTAGGAAAATCCGAAAAGTTCATAGATTCCAATCAGCAATTGGTTTCAATCATTGCCGGAGTAATAATCGCAATTGTGGGAGGATATTTTGGTTACCATAAGTTATACCTGGAACCATTGGAGCTTGAAGCTTCTGAACAAATGTATGTAGCTGAAAATTATTTTGAAAGAGACTCATTGGACCTGGCAATTAATGGTGATGGTAACTATTTAGGTTTTCTTGATATTATTGATGAATATTCACCTACTAAAGCAGGCAATTTGGCTAAATATTATCTTGGCATTTCTTACTTAAAACAAGGTGAATATATGGAGGCTATTGAATATCTTGAAGATTTTAGCAGTGATGACGTGGTTGTTCAAACAATAGCTACAGGCTCCATTGGTGATTCCTACTTAGAACTTGGTGAAATAGGCAATGCGATAAGTAACTACAAAGATGCTGCATATAACAGTCCAAATAAATTCACTTCACCAATATATTTGCTTAAATTAGGACTTGCTTATGAAAGCCTGGGGAACTTTCAAGATGCTTTGACAGCATATAATGAAATAAAAGATAAGTACAACGAAACTACACAAGGCCAGGATATTGACAAGTATATTTCGAGAGCTCAAATGAATATCTAATGCTAAATATCGTTAATCGTTGATTCGTATAATTGTTAATCGTGTATTCGTAAATTGTTATTCGTAAAATTGCTACCTTATTTATTTACAAATCGCGACACCAAACCATGTCAGTAAAAGAAGAGCAACTATCAAATATAGAACCTAATTCGATTCCTTCTGCAAGAGGAATGACATTTGGGATCGTTGTTTCAGGTTGGAATAAGAAAATAACAGAAGCCCTTTATAAAGGATGCTATGAAACTTTAATCAAAGCAGAATCTTCTGATGATTGCTTAATACGATACGATGTTCCAGGAAGCTTTGAATTGCCATTGGGTGCACAATTCTTATCTGAATATAAAAAGGTTGATGCAGTGATTTGTTTGGGCTGTATTATTAAGGGCGAAACCAAACATAACGAATACATTAGTACTGCCGTTGCAAATGGACTGACCAAATTAAGTTTAAAGTACAACAAACCGTTTGTTTTTGGAGTTTTAACGCCTGACAATCAGAAACAGGCTTTAGACCGTTCAGGAGGAAAATATGGAAATAAAGGTGTTGAAGCTGCAGTAACAGCTATTCAAATGCTGCATCTAAAGAATGTCGTTAAAAACGGAACAAGCAACAGCGGGAAACTTCCTTAATCCACTAGGTGTAGATTTTAGGTACACCTTCATTTAAATCAACCACTTAATATATTAAAGCGTAGATGCAATCTACGCTTAGTTCTTAGGGTTCTATTTTTCGGTTAAATGAATCGCAAAGAATAGGACAAGTAAAACGGCAATAGCTTCCTTAATCTTCTTTCAAAATTTCATGGCCCATTTTATCTCGTTTGGTTTTGAGATAATTATGATTGTGCAGATTTGATTCAATCTCTAAAGAAATATTTTCCACAATTTCTAACCCATAGCCAATAAGGCCAATTCTTTTTTTCGGGTTATTGCTTATTAGTTTAAGTTTCGAAACTCCCAGATCACGCAATATTTGAGCACCAACTCCATAGTCCCTTTCATCGATCTTAAATCCCAGCTCAAGGTTTGCTTCTGCGGTATCTTTTCCTTCTTCCTGAAGTTTATATGCCTTCAATTTATTGATCAATCCTATACCTCTTCCCTCCTGTTTCATATATAATACTACTCCTTTTCCTGCCTTTTCTACCATGTCCATTGCTGAGTGTAATTGCGAACCACAATCACAACGGCATGAACCAAAAATATCTCCGGTAACGCATGAAGAATGCACTCGCACCAAAATCGGTTCATCCTTTTTCCATTTACCCTTAATAAGTGCTAAATGAATTTCATCAGTATTGGTTTGTTTATAGGCAGTAAGTTTAAAATTTCCATGCTGAGTAGGCATATCAACTGATTCAATCTGTTTTTCA
>JAESTI010000217.1 GCA_016763665.1 Bacteroidia bacterium
AAAATAGATGTATCCACAAGTAAATTTACGATTATTTTATGACTTAGAAATCGTATTTATTCTGTCTTTTCTGCCACTTAAGGTCTTGAAGAATGGATGACTTAGCGCTTATAGTAAATTCGTAGCTTTTATGATTCCCAAATGGGATCCATCTGAAGCGCATTTCCCAACAATGTAGATCGCGGTAAAAGTTAAATGATGAATAACCGAATTTCTTATTTTTGAAGTCATATCCTGCGTCAAACTGTATTTTCCACTTGTCGGTTAGTTTAAGCTCTCCATTAAAATTTAAAGTTTGCGTGAATTTCAAAGAATCAGTAACAATATTGTTTTCTGCAAAATAATTCTTTTTGACATCTAATTTGTAGTAGAGATTTATATTCCACGGAATATCAAAATCAACATAGTAATCCATGTCTTCCTGCAACATTTCTAACTCAGCTTCAGTTTTTGCGGATGTTATATAACTATCAAGTTTCTGCATAACCTGTGGATTGAAGCTGTAATTTACTGCCAAATTGCTGCTGGTTAAGCGTCCTAGCCTGTTGTTTTCTTTAAACTCAAATTTGTTAATTCTTGTAGCAGTGCTATCTAAAACGTAAGGATCAAAAGAACTGCTAAATTTCATGCTTATTTTGTCGAAAAGTCTTGTTGTGGCGAAAAGCCTTATTGCACTCATGTTAAATTCTTTTGCTGCAATGTTATAACTTGAACTTAAATTAAATTGCTCTAGTAATTTGACTTTCTTAACAACTACAGACGTATCTTTGAATTGCCTAATTTTCATTTCAAGATTATTCCTTAAATTTAATTTTATCGTTCCTGATTCTCCATCAGGAGGACCTCCAAATATGCTGTATTTTCTATCCTCGAAAATTGAATAACGATCAGTAGCTCCGATTGTATCTACTTGCACAGTTTTGTAATATCCCCAAAATTCACTTCCAAAATCAGGATGATAAGTAAAATCCAGCTTGGGTTTCATGACATGCCGTATGGCCATTAATCGTTTCCCTTTAAAATTCAACATTCCATAAACAGTTGTGCTTGCACTTATACCACCGCTAAAATTCATTCCTTGATGAAAACCGCTGTCTACCTCTTCTTCCACTCTTGCTGAATCAGCATTCCAAATTTTGTTTATTGCTTTAGGATATAACATTCCATTGTAATTGAAGCTGGGGGCAACATTGATGTATTTGAATGCTTTGAAACTTGGGAATCTGATCGGAATAGAATGTTTGATCCCATTTTGAAATTCCTTAAGGGTAGCCATTTGAAATAAGGTACTATCAAAAGTGCTTAATTTATTCTTTGCATTAATGCTATATGCCAATCCAATTTCCTCGTACCACTTCATTTTCCCAACTCTTGCTTTTTTTCTTAATGGATAAAACCTACTTATATTAAAGGCAACATCAGGAAGTGCGAAAGTAACTTGGCGCGTCTGTAAGTTCTGATTGTGTCTTAGATTGGAGGTGAACGAATACTTGTTTTTTCTCCAATTATAATTGATTGAAGAGTTCATGGAATTTTTCAGAAAATCTTGAGTATTGTATGAGTTGTTGTCCAAAAAAGTTTTTGAACCTGCATCCACTCTTGCGCTAAAATTACTATGAGGTCTGGCTTTAGGGTCTTGGCGATGGTCCCACCGTATTCTGAAATCCCGGAATTCTTTATATGATTCATCTGTTTTTTCCCCCGTTTTGTTTCTGGCGTAATTCAGATTAAATGATCCATTGTAATGATATCGTCTTTTGTAAATACTTGTTGTTTTAACACCCCAACTTCCTTTGGAGTATATATCTCCTTTTAGTTTTAAGTCAATGTTGTCACTAATTGCGAAATAATAACCACCGTTTCTAAGATAAAACCCCAAACGATTGGATTCACCGTATGCAGGTATCATAATTCCTGATTTTCGTCCTTTTTTGTTGGGAAATATTCCGAAAGGAATACCTAGTGGAGTAGGGACATCTGCAATGCTTAAATAAGCGGGTCCGCAAACGATCTTATTATTGGGAATAACTTTTAGGCGGGACATCTTGATGTAAAAATGCGGATTCTCCTGATGGTTGCAAGTGGTATATTTTCCGTCTCTAATATAATATTCATCATCTGCATTCTTTTTTACATCTGTTCCATGAATATAACCCTCGCCTTCTTTCGTGAAAACCTGAAATATCTTACCCTTTTTAGTTATGAAATTGTATTTCATGGTTCCGCATTTATACTGTTGACCTTCATCAATAAAAACCGGCTTATCAACCAATTTTCCGGTTGAATCAGTTACTCCTTCTGCATAGATGGTTTTTTCATCCCAATCGATTATGATGTAACCTGCTTTTAGATTCATTTTTTCATATTTGATCTCAGCTTTACCAAATAGATATGTTTTCTTATTAAATAGATCAAATCGAATGGAATCGCGGGCAATGTAGTTTACCTCAGTTTCAAGGCCAGAAGTCTTTTTCTTGTTGTTCTTTTGGATACTATCTATTACAGCCGTATCGTTTAAGTTAAGAGCTGCAGAATCTGCCAAAGTACTATCTATTGTTGAAATTGTATCTGTAACAGCCCCATAAGTACAGAAAACATTGATAACTAAAGAAAATGTGAGTAAAAACCTGGAAAATACTTTTATTATCAATTTAGTGGTATTAATTTTGCACAATCTTTTAAACGTTAAATTCTTATCTTTTTACTGTATAACTTTTAGCGTATTTAAACGTATAGAGCGGTAAATTAAGATAGTAACGTATTCGTTTAATTTTTGTTTGATTCGCATTATAAAATAATTACAATGAAATTTATTTTAAAAGCTTTATTTGTTTTTGTATTTACAGTTTTTACGATTGTAACTTCTGCGTTCTATAACCATATTCCAGAACCATACCGAATCAGGACTATTGTTATTGATGCTGGCCATGGAGGAAAGGATCCGGGATGTAAAGGGGCTAATGGTCATGAAAAGGAAATTACTTTGGGTATTGCTTTAAAAGTTGGCAAATATATAGAAGAGAATCTAAAAGACGTCAATGTAATTTATACTAGAAGTAAAGATAAGTTTATTGAATTACATGAAAGAGCTGCTATAGCTAATCGAAATAATGCCGATTTGTTCATTTCAATACACTGTAATTCAGGCGTTAATGCTGCTTATGGAACAGAAACCTATACAATGGGGCTTCATAGAACTGAGGCAAATTTGAAAGTAGCTCAGTTTGAAAATAGCTCTATTTTAATGGAAGACGATTTTACCACACAATATGACGGTTTTGATCCCAATTCTCCTGAATCCTATATTATATTTTCTCTTTTTCAGAATGTGAATATGGAAAAGAGCTTAATGCTTGCGTCAAAAGTAGAAAACCAATTTAAGACAAAGGCAAGAAGAAGAAGCAGAGGAGTGAAACAAGCAGGATTTTTGGTTTTATATAGAACTGCCATGCCTAGTGTTTTAATAGAAACAGGATTTATAACCAATAAAGAGGAAGAAAAATATCTGCGTTCGGAAGATGGGCAATCATATATAGCTTCTGCTATTTACCGTTCCTTTAAGGAATATAAAAACGAAGTAGAGGTATCTTCAAACTAAATAAGCCTCATGTTCCGTTATATTTTCAAGGTAAATCTTAACTTTACGCCTCTAATACAGTATAACTACTTACTGACTAGTGTAGAAGTATAGAATAGAACAATGTTATGAAAGTGTCAAATGAAACAAAAGTTGGTGTTCTAGGAGTTTTAGCCGTTACATTGCTAATACTAGGTTATAGTTTACTGAAGGGTAAACAATTCTTTGTAAAATCAAAGGTGATTTATGCTATTTATGAGGATGTGAGCGGCTTATCCGCTACCAATCCTGTTCAAATAAATGGCTATAAGATCGGGAAAGTGGTGAAGTTGGAATTGTTAGCTGACAAAACGATCAAAGCAACTTTGAATATAGACAGAGATGTAACGGTTCCCTCAAATTCTATTGCAAAGATCATAAGTGCAGATTTTTTAGGTTCTAAAGCAATTGAATTGATTTTAGGAGATTCTCCAGACAATGTGGAGGATGGGAGTATTTTAGCTGCAAGTATAGAAAAGAGTTTATCGGAATCTGTAAATGAAACTGTACTGCCTGTTAAAATAAAAGCTGAAGCTCTTTTGGCTTCCATGGATTCAGTACTTACATTGGTTACATTTATCTTCAACCAGGAATCCCGTGCTAATATTGAAGCAAGTTTTGCAAGTATTAATAAAACACTTCAAACATTTGAGCATGCATCTTCTCAGCTTAACCATTTAATTACTTCTGAAAGAGCCAATGTGGAGAAAATATTTGAACACATGGAATCCATCTCCGCTAATTTGGACACTAACAACGCGAATATTGCAAGGATCATCAAGAATACTGCACTAATCTCAGATACTTTAGTTAAAGCAGATATTTATGCAACCATCAATAAGGCAAATTTTGTTTTTACCCAAATATCTGAAATTGTGGAAGCAGCCAATAAGGGTGAAGGATCTATTGGTTTGCTTTTAAAAGATGATCAGATCTACGACAATTTTGCAGGGGCAATAGCTGATCTTGATAAGCTGTTAACAGATATGAGGCTAAATCCTGATCGTTATGTACATTTCTCTTTGATCGATTTTGGTGGAGGTAATAATAACAGAAAATCTGAAGCGCAAGTATCTAAAAAGAAGAAAAGAAAGGGTGAGGAGATAACTCAATCGGATTAGAAATAATACGTATACACAGAACAATAAAAAAGCGGAGCAATTAAGTTTGTTCCGCTTTTATTTTGAATATTATTTCTTCTTAAACCAATTCAGCTTCTTTGCTCATGTTGCTGATGATCTCATCTCCAAATTCAGAGCACTTTAATAATGTGGCCCCTTCCATTAGCCTGTGAAAATCATAAGTTACACGTTTTGCTGTAATTGATCTTTCAATTCCTTTATAGATCAAATCAGAAGCTTCCTGCCAGCCTAAATGTTCAAGCATCATAGTTCCTGAAAGGATCAGTGAACCTGGATTTACTTTATCTTGTCCTGCATATTTAGGTGCTGTTCCATGTGTAGCTTCAAAAATTGCATGTCCAGTTTGATAGTTGATATTTGCTCCAGGGGCTATCCCAATGCCTCCCACACAAGCTGCCAAAGCATCCGATATATAATCACCGTTTAGGTTCAAAGTAGCAATTACAGAGTATTCAGCAGGTCTCGTAAGGATTTGTTGTAAGAACGCATCGGCAATAACATCTTTGATAATTATTTTGCCTGCGCTTTCAGCATCGACTTGTGCCTGATTAGCAGCGTCTTTTCCTTGTTCTTCAACGATTTTATCGTATTGAACCCATGTAAACACTTTATCGCCATATTCCTTTTCAGCTAATTCATAGCCCCAAGTTTTGAAACCTCCTTCGGTAAATTTCATAATGTTGCCTTTATGTACCAAAGTAACTGAAGGTTTATTATGTTCAATTGCATATTCGATAGCTGCTCTTACTAATCTTTCAGTACCTTCTGATGAAACAGGCTTCACGCCAATTGAAGTTGATTCTGGAAAACGAATTTTTTCAACACCCATTTCTTCCTGTAGGAATTTAATCACTTTCTTCACTTCGGTAGTACCACTCATCCATTCAATTCCTGCATAGATATCTTCCGAGTTTTCTCTGAAAATAACCATGTTGGTTAGTTCAGGATACTTTACAGGTGATGGAACTCCTTCAAACCATTTAACCGGTCTTAGGCAAACATATAGGTCGAGTATTTGTCTTAATGCTACATTTAAAGATCGTATACCGCCTCCTACGGGCGTAGTTAAAGGCCCTTTGATAGCTACATGATGTTCTCTTATCGCGTCTAGAGTTTCATTCGGAAGCCATTCGCCTGTTTTGTTAAAAGCTTTTTCCCCGGCAAACACTTCTTTCCACACAATTTGCTTTTCTCCACCATAAACACTTTTCACTGCGGCATCTAATACTTTACAAGAGGCTGCCCAAATATCTGGTCCCGTACCGTCTCCTTCAATAAATGGTATAATAGGATCATTTGGCACATTCAATACGCCATTTTCTACTGTTATTTTTGTACCTGACATAACTTAAATTTTATCAAATGAATTAATCAATTTCGGAGTGCAAAGATACGAAATATAAGGGCATTGGGAAAGTGATAAGTTCTTTTAGCTTCGAGTTACTCGGTTGCTTCAAATTGACTTTTAGAACTCAACACTAATCAGGGATTAACAAATTTTCAATGTTCAATTTTCAATGCTCAATATTCAATGAAATAAAATTGTTATAGATCATCTCAAAAAATGAGAATTGAGTATTGAAAATTGAACATTGAGAATTTTAAATCTTACTAATACCCAAAAACCTGCTCCAGGGTTAACTCCTCCACATCTCCAAGTGTTTTAAGATAGTCCATGTCGACACGGTTTCTATCAGCCAATACTAAATAAATATGTGGTTTTCCTTTTAAGTGTTTTTTATGAAAATCAATTAAGTCGTCCATCTGAACATTAGTCATGGTCTTGTATATGTCTTTGCGGATATCATAGTCAATGCCTTTACGTTTCGCTCTTTCATAATCCCAAAAAATTGACATTTT